>JAAXWY010000014.1 GCA_013334745.1 Coriobacteriia bacterium | reverse complement strand
TGTCGATGTTCTGCAACCAGTGTGAGCAGACGGCCCACGGGACCGGCTGCGAGAAGGTCGGTATCTGCGGGAAGTCACCGGAGGTCGCCTCGCTCCAGGATCTGCTCGTCAACTCCGTTCGCGGCCTCGCCGTCGTCGCGCTCGATGCCGAGGCGCGCGGTCTCGACACCGCAGCCGAAGGCGCCTTCACCGCCGACGCGCTGTTCACGACGCTGACCAACGTCGACTTCGATGCTGAGTCGGTCGCCGGCAAGGTCGACGAGGCTGTCGCTCTGCGTGAGGCCCTCAAGGACCGCGTCCGCGCTGCTGGCGGCGACGCCGACTACGACGACGTGTTCGCGACCTTCGAGCCCGCCGGCTCGGTCGAGGGCAAGATCGCCCAGGGCGTCGAGTTCGGCTCGCCGTGGGACACCTCGCGCGACGGCGATGTGCAGTCGTTGCAGGAGACCACGCTCTACGGCCTCAAGGGCGTCGGCGCTTACGAGCATCACGCGCGTCATCTCGGCGTGACCGACACAGCGATCTACAGCTACCTGTTCAAGGCGCTCGCGGCTATGGCCGACACCTCGATCGAGCTCGGCGCGTGGGTCGACCTCGCGATGGAGTGCGGTGCCGTCAACCTGCGCACGATGGAGATTCTCGACGAGGCGAATACCGGCGCCTACGGCCACCCGACGCCTACCGGCGTGAAGCTCGGCCAGCGCAAGGGGCACGCGATCCTCATCTCCGGTCACGACCTCGCCGACCTCAAGGCGCTGCTCGAGCAGACCGAAGGCAAGGGCGTCGACGTCTACACGCATGGTGAGATGCTCCCCGGCCACGCCTACCCCGAGCTGCACAAGTACGAGCACCTCGTCGGCCACTTCGGCACCGCGTGGCAGAACCAGCGCAAGGAGTTCACCGAGTTCCCCGGCCCCATCCTCATGACCACGAACTGCCTCATGATCCCGCACGACGAGTACAAGGCCCGTGTGTTCACGAGCGGCCCCGTCCAGTTCCCGGGCATCCCGCACGTTGAGCGCAAGGACTTCTCGGCGGTCATCGAATCCGCGCTCGCCGAGCCGGGCTTCGCGTGGGACACCGTCGTCGGCGACGTGCTCGTGGGCTTCGGCCACAACGCGGTTCTCGCGGTCGCCCCGACCGTCATCGAGGCCGTCAAGAGCGGCGCGATCCGCCACTTCTTCTTGGTCGGCGGATGCGACGGCGCCAAGCCGGGCCGCAACTACTACTCGGAGTTCGTCGAGGAGACACCCGCCGATACGATCGTGCTCACGCTCGCGTGCGGCAAGTTCCGCTTCTTCGACAAGCAGCTCGGTGAGATCGGCGGACTGCCGCGCCTCATGGACGTGGGCCAGTGCAACGACGCCTACTCGGCGATCAAGATCGCGGTCGCCCTCGCGGGCGCGTTCGAGTGCGACGTCAACGAGCTGCCGCTCTCGATGATCCTGTCATGGTACGAGCAGAAGGCCGTTGCGATCCTGCTGACGCTGCTGCACCTCGGCATCAAGGACATCCGCATCGGCCCGTCGCTGCCGGCGTTCATCAGCCCCAACGTGCTCGGCGTGCTTGTCGAGAACTTCGACCTGAAGCCGATCGCTGCCTCACCGCGCGAGGATCTCGACGCGATTCTCGGCGCCAAGGAGGCGTAGGGACCCGTGGGCGAGTTCGAGCCTGATGCCATCGACGTCACAGACGAGCCGGTCGCCGAGGAGGCCGAACTCGAGTGCAAGCTGCGCCGTCCGCTCTGGCTGCGAGTGCTGCGGGGCGTACTGATCACGATCGTGTCAGTGGTCGCCGTGGGCGGGATCGCCGCGCTGCTGCTATACAACTTCGGCGGCATGTCCGGCTCGGCGGTACCGGGAGTGATGGAGCGCTACGACGCGGCGGTTGCGGCGGGTCAGGCGGCTCCGATCCAGAAGCGGTTCGTGATCGGCATCCCCGGATGCCAGTGCCACAGCACCGATCCGACGCTCACGGCGCAGCATAGCCGGCGTCACATGAACGAATGCATGAAGTGCCACAACACCAGGCCGCCTCACATGGAACCAGGCATCCTGTAGGTAGGCTTCGAGACACAGCGTGTACAGGCGCGTAATGCACGGCCCGGTCATCGGAAACGGTGGTCGGGCCGTTGCGTTGTTGGAGGGCAAGAGCCTGTTCATCATCGGGTAAGCCCCTCCGGCCACACTTCATTCGCAACGAGCGCAGTTGCGAGAATGTCAAATCTGACATAAGGTGTCGGTGACGGTGCGAGGCTCGAAACCGTTGGTCTGGCTGAGGTCTGAGGTGAAGACGCCGCCCTTCTCGCCGTGGGCCAGGATTGAAGTCGGCGTGTTGCTCAGGCGACTGCAGGCGGGCGAGTCGCTCGCGCTGCCGGTATCGCGACCGATGCCGTCGATCGGGCCCAACTGTCATGAGTTGCGTGTGACTGACTCTGGAGTCTCGTGGCGGATCGTGTATAGGGTCGACGCCGATGCGATCGTGATTGCGACGGTCTTTGCGAAGCGAACCGCCAAGACGCCCCAGTCTGTGCTCGAAACCTGTAGACGGCGCTACCGACAATACGACCGCATCTAGGAGGCGACGATCGTGGATGCTGCGAAGAAGGCACGGCTTCACGCCGCCGGATGGCGAACCGGTGACGCGGCGGACTTCCTGCAACTCACGCCAGAAGAGACGACGCTCGTCGAGATACGTCTCGCCCTGAGCGGCTACGTGCGGCAGGTGCGCCACGAGCGGCAGTGGACTCAGTCGAAGCTGGCGCAACGCATCGGGTCCAGCCAGTCGCGCGTGGCCAAGATCGAGGCGGCCGACGCATCGGTGTCGCTTGACCTACTGATCAACGCGCTCGTGAGCATGGGTGCGTCGGCGCAGGAGGTCGGCCGTGTCATCGGCCGCACCGCCTAGCCCTCACTGCGTCTGGACGATGACCGTCTCGCTCGGGTGGTACTCGACCGTCACCGGGCGTCCGCCCAGCTTGCCCATGAGTGATGCCTGAAGCGGCGCCGTCGAGGGCAGCTTTCCCATGCCCGACACCGAGAGAAGGATGTCGTCCTCGGCGGACACCGCGAGCACCCGGAAGTCGGTTCCCGCGAGCCACGCGTCGGCTGCGTCGTGGACTCGGCTCTCGGAGATGTTGGTGCGCGCGACTTGATAGGTCTGGTACCCGAGCGGCACCGAAATGACCACCGCGAGCACGATGACCACGATGACGGCAACGCGCCGGGCGGCGGGGGAGCGCTCGGCCATCGCGACCCGCGGGAAGCCGAGCAGCCCGAACATCGCGGATCCGGCGAGCAGGATCGCGCAGTAGTTGGTGATGAACAGCAGCATGCTACCGGCGGCGAGGTCGGCCCGACCGGCGCCGAGCAGGATGCCCACGTTGGCCAGCGGCGGCACGAGCGAGATCGCGATCGCGACGCCCGGTAGGGTATCGGAGACATCACGTCGACTCATAGCGAATGCGCCGGCCAGCCCGGTTGCGATAGCGGCACAGAGGTCGATGAGGCGTGGTGCGGTGCGTGCCATGATCTGGCCGTTCACCTCGGGATTGAAGCCGGACCACGGCATCGAAAGCAGCCAGCCCACGAGGATCGCGGTGGCGATGCCGCCGAAGCCGACGGCGATGGAGCTCAGCACCGCTTTGCGGTCGCCGATGCTGATGGCGAACGCGAGCCCCATGATCGGCAGCATGAGCGGAGCGACGATCATCGCGCCGATCACGGTCGCCACCGAGTCCGAGATCAACCCGAACGTGGCGATCGCCGAAGCGAGCACGAGCAGCACCGCAAAACGCACGAGCCGTTCGCGCAGGCCGGGCTCCTCGAACATGATGATGTCGCGAACGCGCGCGACCTCATCGGCGTCGACGACCGAACCGTGCAGGATGTCTCCGAATCGGCTCACCCAAGACCTCCCTCGTTGTCCCGAACCCAGCCGCCAGCGCGCCCTTGGCTGCGCTACCATGTAGCAGACGGTGCCGATGCGCCGCGCACCACACATGGTACCCGTGCCGGAGGTCCACGATGGCCGAGATGATGCAGCACCTTACCGCACTCGCCGATGAGATCGGGCCGCGTCCGGCCACCACCGACGCCGAGCACCGCGCTGCGGCATACGTGGAGTCGGTATTCGTCGCGCGTGGAGTCGAACCCGAGATCCAGGAGTTCGATGCGCCGCGCACCTACTCGTGGGCGTACGTCATCTACCACCTGCTCACGATCGTCTCGGCGGTGTGTGCGGGCGCGTGGCTGCTCGGCGGGAAGCTGATGCCGGCGGCGGTCGCTCTCTCTGCGCTTTCCGCGGTGATGATGTTCCTCGACCTCGACACCCGCTGGGGCATCTCCAGCATCCTGCCCAAGGGTCCCAGCCAGAACGTCATCGCTCGGCACGTGCCAAAGGCGCGTCGTAACGAGAAGCTCAAGAAGGTCATCGTCGTGGCGCACTACGACAGCGCCCGTTCCTCGCTCGCATTCTCGCCCGGGATGGTCGGGCAGTTCGGCGTGACGTTCACGCTGATGAAGACCTGCACGTTCCTAGTACCGATGCTGCTCCTCATCGCCGCGCTTCCCCTGCCGATTCCCACCGCCGTGAAGACCTACATCTGGTACGCGGCGGTCGCCGCCTCGGCCTACCTGGTCATCCCGATGCTCATCAACATCCACCGCGAGCTCGCGATGCCCTTCGTGGCCGGCGCCGGCGACAACGCCTCGGGCGTTGCGGCGATGCTCGGCGTGTTTCACAACATCGTTCCCGAGCCGGACTCCTCGCGATTCGTGACCTCGCAGTTCACGGCGACGCGCCACTCCGAGGATGTCGCGCGCGAAGCCGGCGTGGTGCCTGAGGGCGCAGCGCTCAGCTACTCGAGTGGCAGCTCCGAGTCGCTCCTGCCTGACGACTTCGACTGGGCCGACTCCGGCTCCCAGATACCTTCTGCGCCATCGGCTCCGCCGGCGCGAGCGCGCGCGCGCCTGCCCGAGTTCGAGACGATCGAGTTCGGCGCCGTGGGTTCACCCGCTCCCACACCACCCAGCCGTTCCTCTGCGCCCACCCGCTCGCTCGACAGCGACTGGGCCGACGACGCTGCCGAGGGCCTTGGCGCGACGGGCACGCTCGGCATGGCCGAGCCGCCCCGCACGATGGATCCCACTCCCGAGCAGCCACCGAAGCGCGGCCTGTTCAGCGGATTGTCGTTCGGGCGCAAGAAGAAGGACGAGCCCGATGTGAAGGGCTGGCTCGGCGTCGATGACGAGTTCGACGCGCGCAAAGCCGGCAAGGACATCGGATCGTGGGACAACTTCGGCGCCGAGGGCGAGGGTGACGACGACACCGACGGGTTTGGCTGGAAGGGCGGCTGGGCCGGTGACGATCCCATCGAGGACGTCGAGTTCGCGGCGAACGAGGCCGCGCGTATCCGCCGCAGGGTCACCGAGATGGTCGACCGCGACCTCTTCGAGAAGGAAGTCTGGTTCGTCGCGACCGGAGCCGAGGAAGTCGGCACCGTTGGTATGCAGGCGTTCCTCGCGCAGTACGGCGAGGAAGTGCGCGACGCGCTCATCATCAACATCGACAACGTCGGCGCGGGCCAGCTCTCCTGGGTCACCGCCGAGGGCATGATCCGCCGCTACCGCGCGAGCGCCCGGCTCGTGGGCCTTGCCCGCCGCGTCTCGCGCGAGCAGGAGATCCTCGTCAAGCCGCGCGTCTACAAGGGGCTTTCGACCGACGCGACGCCAGCGCTCGCCCGTGGCTACAAGGCGATGACGATCATGGCGTTCGACTCCAAGGGGCTGCCGGTCAACTGGCACTGGAAGACCGACACCAGCAGCGAGATCGAGCCCGAGGTCGTCGAGCGCGCCACCGAGCTCGTCACCAGCATGATTCGCGACGCGTAGGGCGCAGTAGCCGCGCGAAGACCCGCGATCCACTCCACGTACGCAACCTTGATTCTGCGTCTCCGAAAGGTGATGTATAGTCATATACATCGTATGGCGCGACGCGAACGGACGCGGTTCGCTCTACAGACTGCGGGGCGACGATGGCTCGGATGGTGCGCAAGCAGCTCTACCTCGATGAGGCGACCGACCGCAGGCTCGCCCAGCGTGCGGCGTTGCTCGGCGTGTCGCAGGCGCAGCTCGTGCGCATCGCCGTCGACCGCTACCTCGAGGACGGCGTCCACCGCACGCGTGACGAGGGACACCGGCGTTTGCTCTCGGCGATCGACGAGATCCAGGCGCTCGGGCCGGTTGACGGCACCACCGAGCGCTCATGGCGCCGTGAGGACCTCTATGACCGCTAGGGTCCTTCTCGATACGAGCGTGTTCGCCCACGCGGTCGACCGCTCCGAGCCGGAGAAGTCCGCCCGCGCGAGGGCGGTGCTCGATCACGTGGGATCGTGGGGAGCCGGCGTGCTCAGCCCGCAGGTCGTGGCCGAGTTTGTGAGCGCCTCGCGCCGGCTGCGCGCACCGCTCTCAGTCGAGCAGGTCGCTGCCGTCATCGACCGGGTGCTCTACAGCTTCGAGGTGCTTCCACTTGACGAGCGCGTCATGCGCGAAACCCTGCGCTGCTGGCGCCGCTACTCCGTCTCGTACTGGGATGCGCAGATCTGGGCGACCGCGCGTATCGGGGGAGTGAGCCTGGTCGTGACCGAGGATGTGATCGCAGCCGAGCTCGAGGGCGTGCGCTACATCGACCCGTTCGAGTCCGGGTTCTCGCTCACCGACTTGGGGCTCTCGGGGTAGTCCGGCTCGTCGCTCCACTCAAACGCCGTCTCCTCGCGCGGAGTCGAGCGATGCCATGCGAGTCGGCTCGCGTAGAAGGCCAGCACGGTGCCCACGAGCGAGAAGATCGCCGCCGCCGAGAACACCGGCATCATCCAGCTCGAGCGCTGCAACGCGACGACCACGATGCCGAACAGCACGAATCCCAGATGCAGCAGTCCGCTGCCGGTCTTGGTCAGGCGGCCCTCGGTGAGGTACGAGGGCCCGCGCACGCCGGCGACGGTCAGGACGACGACCGCGACCTGGATGATCGCGGCCAGCGACAGGTAGATCGCAAGCCCGGTCTCGAGCTTCCCGGTTACGGCCCACGCGATCATGCCGGCTGCGACCATCGCACCGGAAACCAGGATCAGCGCGCGGCGCGAGAACAGCCGCTTCGGGACGCACAGTCCCATGACGAGCACGAGCACCAGTACGAGCGGCGCCGCGATGAGATTCATCAGCTCAACATAGGCTGCGTAGCCGGGGCCGGCCTCCCACTCGGGGATGGCGCGCTGGGCCCACCACACGTAGCCGGTGCCGATGAACGACTGCACGCCAAGCGCCGCAAGCACCGCGACGGTGACGATCGTGAGCCAGAAGTCCCAGACGCGTTGGCGGATCTCCTCGATGGTCGACATCAGGCACCTGCTCCCGAGATCGCGCCGGCCGCATCGCCGAGAGCAGCGATCGCAGTGCCCATCTCGGCGGATGCGTAGCTATGCGCGCCCGGAACCACGTAGGTCGCGACGTAGGTGAGGACGAGGATGAGGAACGAGATCACGGCGACCGCGGCGACCGCCTTCCACATTCCTCGCGTACGTAGATAAAGTCGCGCGTGCAGGTAGGCGGTGTAGAGCACCCACATCATGATCGACATGTTGACCTTGCCCGACCACCACCACGCCTCGCCCTGCCAGCTCATCAGCGCCCACGGGAAGCCGAGCAACATGCCGGCGGTGAGCGACAGGTATCCGAGCCGGGCCCAGCGATATGCCGTCGTCTCGTACGCCGAGTGCCGGTGGCGGATCATGAGCAGCGTCGCCACGAACGAGATGACGAGCGCCCCATAGCTGAAGAACAGCAGCGGCGGGTGCACCCACATGAACCACGCGTTGTAGTAGAACTGCCGAGCCGATTCCATGCCCTGGAACGCACCCTCGGCAGTCATTCCGCCGGCTGCCAGCGACTGCAGGTAGCCCACGTACTGCGACAGCAGGTTGGGCAGCGGGTTGGAGAACGGCTTGGAGAGCAGCGTGCCGCCCACGGCGAGTACGCCGGCGCCGAAGAGGGCGCCGGGCATCAGCTCGTCTCGCTGGCGTCGCATGCACAACCCCATCACCGCGACGAGCAGCGCCCACACGTAGAGCTTCTCGGATTCGATCCACAGCGGTGCGGCGACGTGGCCCGTCGTCAGTCCGGTGCTCGGCTCGACGACGAGCATCAGGTCGTAGAGCCGCCAGTGCATCCAGCCAAGCAGCACCTCGCCGGCGACAAGGAACGTCGCGAGTACGGCGAGTGCCTTACCGGCGTAGGCGCGGATGGCGGGGATGAGTGCGATCAGGACCGAGATCGCGCCGACGACCGCGATCGCAGCCTCGAGTCCCGCCCCTATCGGACGGACCGCTTCGACCAGGTTCACGATGGCGATGTATGTCGTCTTGGGGTCCACGCGGCACAGTATACGGGTCGCATGAGGAGCCTCGGGGATTTGCCGCCTTCTCTTGGGCGCGAGTACACTCTGCTGACGCATGCGTTCGTTACCCCGCGTGCGTACGACCTTCATGCCGAGACGGAGGCCTGATTGACCCCGAAGCGGTTGAGGAAGCGGATTGCTCGTTCGCTGATGGTTTCCTGGCGAGAGCAGCCCACCCGCTACGACATCGAAGCCGTTCAAGCGAACACCCGCCGAGTCGGACTCGTCATCCGCATCCGGTGGGCTCTGCTTGTCGTGCTCGTGCTGTACTCGGTCATGGCCGGGCTCGCCTACACGGCCGAGCTCTCGATCGCCGAGCTCGCCGGGCACATGTTGATCCCGGCGCTCGCACTCGCTTTCGTGGTCGTCTACAACACGTTCTACCAGCTCAACTACAAGAAGTTCGGCAACATCGCCGTCTGGAACAACCTGCAGCTCACTCTCGATGCGATCGTCGTGACGGTGCTCGTGTACTACTCGGGCGGAGTGTCGTCGTGGTTCTGGTCGATGTACTCGCTCTTCATTCTTGAGGCGGCCTTCATCCTGCGCAGGCGCCGGGACACCTGGCTGCTCGCGGCGACGTGCGTAGCGCTGCTTGGGCTCACCGAGTATCTCGAGCTCCTCAAGCTCGTACCGCACATCGTGATTCCATTCGCGGCCGCCGATCAGTACCTCGATCCGGTGTACGTCTCGGTGCGCTATCTGTGGCAGGTCGCCGTTCTCGGCGGAACCGCGGCTGTTGCGACGCAGCTCGTATCGGAGCAGCGTGCCGAGGAGGCTCAGCGCCAGTCGCTCACCGTTCTCGACGACACGACGAGCCTGTACTCGCGCGCGTACTTCCTGCGCGGACTGTCCTCTGAGGGTCGACGTGCACAGCGTGACGGTCGCCAACTTCACGTGGTGCTCATCGACATCGACCGCTTCGGCGACTTCAACAAGCAGTTCGGCATCGAGGCCGGCGACGCGTTGCTCAAGCAGATCGCAGTCGCCATCAACGATACGGTAGCCGAGGCCGGCGAACTCGCGGTCACGACCAATCTAGCAGCGCGCTACGGCGGCGAGGAGTTCGTCGTCATGTTCGTTGAGGACGACGCGCTGGACGGCTCGCCGACTCCCGCCGACGCTTTGCGACTCGCCGAGCGTCTGCGCACTGCGATATGCGCGACAGCTGTCGACGGCGCCGGCGTGACCGTCTCGGTAGGGGTCGCTTCGATGCCGCACGACGGATCGAGCGCCAGCGACCTCCTGGATGCGGCTGATGCGGCGCTTTCGCGGGCGGTCGAGCTCGAAGGCGATCGCGTGGTCGCCGCAAGCACGCTGGAGAAGCGCCCCTTCGACGACGATGAAGCCGCCGACATCGGCGGCATGCTGCCACACCCGCTGGAGGACTGACGTGCGTCGCGTGACGACGTGGCTTGTGGGCCTCGTGCTCGCGGTCTTCATGCTCGGGGCGGCGGTGGTTCCCCTCACGATCCCGGCGTTCACGCGCCTGCTCGCCGGGCGCACTTCCCTCGCAGTGGAGGCCGGACTGTCGTCTGAAACCATGCTCGGCGTCGCCGAGCAGGTCCGGCACTTCGTAGTCGACCCTGAGGCGCCGACGTTGCCCGCGACCGTCGAGGGGCGCGCCGGTTTCGACGAGTCGGCCGTCTCACATCTGCTCGACGTTCGCCGCGTGCTGGCTGCCGCTCGCATCGCCACGGGCGTGCTCGCACTCCTCTCGGCGGTGGGTTTGGGCATCGAGGTGGCGCGCCGTCGGACGGATCGCATCGCCGATGCGCTCGTGGCGGGCGCCGTGTGTTCCGTCGCGCTCGTGGCGGTTTCGGTGCTGCTTGCCGTGAGCGACTTCGAGGCGTTCTTCGCCTCGTTCCATGGCCTGTTCTTCTCGGCGGGGACCTGGACGTTCCCCTACGATTCCCTGCTCATACAGGTGTTTCCCGAGCCGTTCTGGATGACGGCTGGCGTCGTATGGGGAGTGCTCGTGGTGCTCGGTGCAGGGGTGATGGTGCTCGGCGCATGGGCCCTTCGGCGGGATCGAGTGGTGTCGTGGTCACAGACCGCTCGTCCGATTCACTAGACGCGCGTCGCGTCAAGGCGTGACAAAGCGCGGATGTTCGGTAAGACTTGGAGGCGAGGGAGCACGAACCATCGCTTCCGGAGGGGGAAATGCAGACAGCTGCGGCTACACCTGCCCGGGTGTGCGGCCGTTGCCTAAACCGTTTCGACGAGGAGGTGACTGCGCGAATGGCAGCTAAGGAAGGTTACTGCGTCAAGTGCAAGGCCAAGAAGGATATCCAGGACGCCAAGGAAATCACCATGAAGAATGGTCGTCCGGCTACTCAGGGCACTTGCCCGGACTGCGGCACGAAGATCTTCAAGATCGGCAAGTCCTAGGGCTTCCGAGCTTTCGTTCGAAACGCCGTCGGGTCTCGACTCGGCGGCGTTTCGCGATTGCGGGGGCTTCACGCACTGGGATACACTCTCTCGGCGCGCGCGGCTGTAGTTCAATGGTAGAGCGTCAGCTTCCCAAGCTGAATGTTGCGGGTTCGAGTCCCGTCAGCCGCTCCAAGTCACTTCCGCGGTCGCCCAATGAGGCGGCCGCTTCGCATTTCGGGCTTGCGCGTGTCAGAGGGCGGGCGTAGTATCGAACACGTGTTCGGTATGCCCCCACTCCCGCTCCTTGCCGCGAAGGCAGGGTGGTTCGCATGTCTCCCGTTCTCAGGCCCTTAGGTCGTCGCGTCCGCGTCCGCGTGGCCGTACTCACAGCGGCAAGGCCGTCGATCCGCGTGGTCCTCGTGGGCGCGCTGATGGTTGTCGCACTACTCACGCTTCCTGCGACGGCGCACGCCGGCTGGCCGCTTGCGCGAGACGATGGAACGCTGCTCGCGTTCGGAGCGACGTACGCTGATGCCGACGGCGGTGGCTCGCAGCATCGCGGTGTGGACCTGCGCGCGTCCGCAGGCGATGCGGTGCTTGCGCCCCTCGCCGGCGAGGTCACGTTCGTCGGCAGCGTGCCCGGCGTGGGCGGCGGGAGAGTCCGCGCCATGACGATCGCCACCGCGAGTGGGGCCGTGACTCTACTGCCGTTTGACGGCACCACTGTCGCACGCGGTGAGCGCGTCTCGGCGGGGGATCGCGTGGGGACGCTGGCAGGCTCAGGCGACGGCTCGAGCTCGGAGCTGCATGTGCACGTCGGTGTTCGCACGGGTTCGCTCTACATCGATCCGCTCGGCGTGCTTGCGCCGCCGGCCACGACTCCGCAGCAGAGCGCCGAGCTGCCGGAAGCGGCCGGAGCGGCGGCGCATGCGGCCGCCGGGGCCTCGCTCGGCTCGGGCGTGTCGGTCGCCGGCGGCGCGCGCGTGATGGCGCCGGGCGGCGAGATCGCACCGGGAGTCAGCGTTGCGACGCGCGGTGCACGGGCTCGCGCATCGAGCTCGCGCACGCAGCGGCAGCAGGGGCGCGCATCCGCCGGCGGGAGCGACCTCCAGCAAACGGTGCTCACGGCATCGGGTGTGGTGGTCGCCGCGGGTTCCACGGCCGCGCCCGCACAGGCACCAACTCCCGCTACGTGGCTTGCGGACCTCGTCGGACGGGTGCGGGCCGTCGCGGTGAAGTCGGCTCGGGTCGCAGGCCTCGTGGTACTTGCGGTACTAGCTGCGCTCGGCGCGCTCTGGCCGTTGTGGCGATCAGACAGGAAAGGTGCCGGAAAGGTTCTCGTCAGTGGTGTGGGAGAGGATGTTGCCGCAGTGCCGGGCCGGTGATACACTCCACAGGCTCATTTCCTGCTCCGGACCGCTGCCTTCACAGTTCCGGGGCCGACCCAGCCCAGGGGAGGTGACTCAATGAAGGCTTACGAACTGTTGCTCATGCTCAACCCCTCCCTCGAGGAGGAGGCCCGCGCGGCTGTCCTGGACAAGGTCCAGGGCATCATCACCGCTGACGGGGGCGTTGTGGATACCGTTGATGGATGGGGCAAGCGCAAGCTTGCTTTCGAAATCGGCAAGGTGACCGAGGGCGATTACGTCCTGGTCGACTTCCACACCAAGCCAGCTGCTATCGCCGAGCTTGACCGTGTGCTGCGCATCACCGATCCCGTGGTTCGCTTCATGCTCGTGCATCGCGAAGACCGCGAGTAATCTTCGCGCGCGGCTGTCCCCTGCGGCCTCGGGTGGGTGAATCCCATTCGATCCCGTACCTCAGAAGGTGGTTTCAAGATGAGCATCAATCGAGTTTGCATCACCGGCAATCTGACCCGTGACCCGGAGCCCCGCGAGACTGCGGGCGGCATGGCGATTCTCAAGATGGGAATCGCTGTGAACGACCGCCGCAAGAACGCGCAGACCGGCGATTGGGAAGAGGTGCCGAACTTCTTCGACGTCGTCGTCTTCGGCAAGCGCGCCGAGTCGCTGTCTCGTTTCCTGTCCAAGGGCTCGAAGATCGCGGTCGAGGGCAAGCTCCGCTGGAGCCAGTGGGAGACCCCCGATGGTGACAAGCGCTCGAAGGTCGAGATCGTCGCAGACGACATCGAGTTCATGAGCTCACGCGGCGAAGGCGGCGGCGGTGGCGGCGGTTACAGCGCCCCGAGCGCTCCGGCCGCACCGAGCCCCTCGTCGAACGACGAAGACATCCCGTTCTAGCGAACCACTTGGCGCGCCCACCCCTCGGGCGCGCACCGATATCGATACCGCGACCAAGAATCGCGGAAGGAGGTCAGAAGACATGTCCGATTTCGCCCGCAAGCCGAGGCGCAAGTACTGCCAGTTCTGCAAGGATCACACGGAGTACATCGACTACAAGGACGTGCAGCTGCTTCGCAAGTTCATGACTGACCGCGGCAAGATCAAGCCGCGTCGCGTGTCCGGCAACTGCGCTCAGCACCAGCACCGTCTCTCGATGGCGATCAAGCGCGCTCGTGAGATGGCACTCGTGCCGTACACCGTTCCGGTCATCAGCGGCCGCATCGACCGCAGGGGCGGCAGGTAGTCTCCCCGTGGATGCTCGCCTTCATCCCATAGCCGATTCGATGATGCTGTTCGCAGCGGTCCTCATCGGCGTAGCGATAGTGCCGTTCGTGGCGTTTGTCGGCCTGCCCCTCGCGGCAGCCGGGATCGCCGGATTGGCCTATCGCGGACACACGATGCTCGCGGCCCTTGCGGCAGCGGTAGGCGTCGCCGTGGTCGGGGTGCTCGGCGCATCCGATGCGCTCTATGCCGCTCCCGTTCTGGCAGCCGTCGTCCTTTCGGTCGTTCTGCTGCCCCGACGTTCCTTCCAGGCCGTCGCCGCTTCGCTCATCGGCGTGCTCGCACTCGCGAACATCGCCGCCGACGAAATGCTCGCGCGGTCGCAGGGAACCACGCTACCGGTCGCGATTGGTGTCGAAACCAAGGCGATAGCGGCCGAGATGGTCAAGGCGTCGGGAAACGCACTACCTGCGGAGACGCTCGACACACTCAACCAAGCGGTCGCGCTCATGGCATCCGCCTGGCCGTCGGCGTACTTCCAGACCGCCGTGATCGTCGGCGTTCTGATTGTCGCTGCGATCAGCTGGGCGGCCCGCAAGGCCGATCGGCCGATTGGAGTGCCGAGTCTCCACCAGCTCGACCTGTCCCCCCACGTTCTGTGGGTGTTCGTCGCGGGGGTGTTCCTCGTTGCGGCATCGTACGGTTCGTTCGCCGGCTCGGCGATCATGGGCGTGGTGGGACTGAATCTCGTGTTGTGTGCGCGGACACTGCTGTTCCTTCAGGGAATCAGCGTGGCGGCGGGGATGCTTCACCGGACCGACGTCGGTCTCGGCGGGCGCATCCTGCTCCTGGCTGTGCTCGCCGCGATCGACGCGTTCACACTCGTCGTCAGCTTCACGGGTCTGCTGGATTTCTGGGTCAATTTCAGGCGCATGCCGCGTGACGGTGTGACGTCTGCCGACGTCGAGCCCGATGGCCGACGCTGGTAAGTGATGAATTGCCGTCCGGACGCGCAAGCAGTCCGGCGACATGAAGGAGTAACAATGAAGGTCATCTTGTTGCAGGAACTGAAGGGTCGCGGAGGCGAGGGCGACGTCATCGAGGTCGCTCGCGGCTTCGCGGTCAACTACCTCATGCCCCGCAAAATCGCCATGGAGGCGACCAAGGGCAACCTCAAGCAGCTCGAGCTTCGGATGCACAACATTCAGAAGCGCGAGGACCAGCGCATCACTGAGGCTAGTGGTCTCGCTGGCCAGCTCGATGGCAAGGTCGTCACCATCGAGGCCAAGGTGGGCGAGGAGGGCCGTCTGTTCGGCTCGGTCACCCATGCTCACATCGAGGCTGCGATTCTCGAGCAGCTCGGCGTCGAAGTCGACCGCCGCAAGATCGAGACGCATGGCGCCATCAAGGAGGCGGGTCCTCACGTCATCGAGATCGCTGTCTATCGCGATACGAAGGCTGAGCTCACCGTCAACGTCGTGCCGGAGGGTGGCGTGATCGCTGCCGCTCCCGAGACCGTCGTCGTCGAGGTCGAGGGTGTCAGCGCTGATGGCGAGGCGATGGTCGAGGTGGTCGAGGAGACCGCCGAGCAGGCCGCCGCTGACGTCGCGATCGAAGAGGCCACCGATGAGGTCGCCGAAACGGTCGAGGCCGAGGAGGAGACCGCCGAGTAGCGGTTTCAACCAAGCACGCGACTCACGATGCCGTCCCCGCGCAAGCCGGGGGCGGCATCGTCGCGTCTAGGACCTGCGATCGCTCGAGGCGACGGGGTGCCGGTGGCGCACGCCGACTCCCGCGTCCGGCGAAATCGTTGTGAATCGGTGGATACGGTGGATAACGTGCAAAGCCCCTGATGGGAGCGGTGGACCCCTGTGGACACCGACACCGGAGCCGCATTTCATGTCGGCGCTCTGGTCTATCATCGGGTCGCCGCTGGAGACTCGCTCGCGGTGGGGGACGCGCCGCCCGGAGCGCGCGGAGGAGAGACATGGCTGACGTCTTGGATCGCGAACGAGCACCCCGCAGTAGTGGCGGGTTCGATCGCGTGCCGCCACACAATCTTGAAGCGGAACAAGCCGTGCTCGGAACCATGTTCCTTTCGCTAGACGCGGTCGAAGGCGCACTGACGCAGTTGCAGCCCGAGGACTTCTACCGGCCCGCGCACGCCCGCATCTTCACGGCCATGGCCGACCTGCACAACCGCTCGATTCCCATCGACCACCTCTCCGTCGCCGACCGTCTCGAGTCGAGCGGTGAGCTCGAGGCTGCGGGTGGCAAGCCCTACCTGCTCGACGTAACCGGCGTGGTCCCGACGGCCGCCAACTGGCCCCGCTACGCCGAGATCGTCAAGCGCAACTCGATGCTCCGCCAGCTCATCGGAGCCGGAACCGGTGTCGTCGCGCTTGGTTACGACGCCCCCGACGACCTCGACCAGGTCGTCGGGGACGCCGAGCGTCTGATCTTCGATGTGACCAACAAGCGGGTCCAGAGCAACTTCAAGGAGATCAAGGGACTGCTCACCGAGTCCTTCAAGCAGCTTGAGGAGCTCGCGGAGCGCAAGGAGCACGTCACCGGCGTGCACACCGGATTCGACAAACTCGACCGGCTTCTTGCCGGCTTGCACCCGGGCGACCTCTGCATCCTCGGTGCGCGTCCTGCCGTCGGCAAGACGGCACTTGCGCTCAACATCGGCGTGAACGCCGCCAAGAAGGGCGCCTCGGTCGCCATCTTCTCGCTCGAGATGTCAGCCGAGCAGCTGGTTCAGCGTGTGCTCTGCTCGGAGGCGCGCATCAATCTCCAGGACGTGCGTACCGGCTACGTCAAGGACTCGGACTGGTACGCGATCCACAACGCGATGGGCAAGCTCGCCGCGCTCGACTTCTGGGTGGACGACACGCCATCGATCTCGATTCTTGAGGTTCGCGCCAAGGCGCGCCGGCAGCTGCGCAACAAGGAGAAGGGCCTCATCATCGTCGACTACCTGCAGCTCATGCAGCCACAGGGTCGTCGCTCGGAGAACCGGCAGACCGAGATCGCCGAGATCAGCCGAGGGCTCAAAATCCTGGGCAAAGAACTCCATGTCCCCATCCTCGCGCTCTCGCAGCTCTCGCGTGGCGTCGAGCAGCGTCAGGGCAAGCGGCCGCAACTTTCGGACCTCCGTGAATCGGGCGCCATCGAGCAGGACGCAGACGTCGTCATGTTCATCGACCGCAACACCGACCCCCGGGCCGAAGACGAAGAGGGGCGTCCGCAGAAGGGCATGGCCGAGCTGATCGTGGCCAAGCACCGTAACGGACCTACCGGCAACGTGCCGCTCGTCTTCAACGACCGCTTCACCAAGTTCACTGAGCCACCGTCCGGGCCCACGCCCTAGCGGCGCCCGCCGCCTCGGAGCAGTCGTTCGAACTCGGCTTTGTCCCAGCCGGTCATCGCCCGGTCTCCTACGCGGATGACCGGCACGCCGTACTGACCCGTCATTCGGGCCATCTCCTTGCGCCCGCGCACGTCGTTGATCACGTCGACCTCGCGATAGCTGAGTCCTTTGTTGTCGAGGTAGCTCTTCGCGACGCGGCACCAATGACACGAGGGGCTCGTGTAGATGACGATTCGCGGTTGGCTCTTCGGAGGACCGTTCATCGGCGCTATGTAACCTTTCGTATCCACGGCGCGGCCGCTAGGCAGCCGCTCTTGACGCCGCAGGTATGATAACCGACGGCCTGAAACCCTGCGCGCACTCGCGTACCATGCGAGATGCGCGATGAAGGAGCTGAGTAGTGTCTTCCCCTGAGTACCGCGTCATCATCGTCGGAGCCGGCCCCGCCGGGATCTTCGCCGCCCTCGAACTCGCGAGAAGCGGCGTGACCGACGTTCTCGTCGTCGAGAAGGGCCACGCGATCGCCAAGCGTAGGTGCCCGGCTCGGCGGACGGCATGCACCGGCTGCAAGACCTGCGACATCATGACCGGCTGGGGCGGCGCCGGCGCCTTCTCGGACGGCAAGCTCACGCTGACCACGGAGGTCGGCGGCTGGCTCGGCGACTTCGTGCCGCGGGCCGAGCTCGAGGTGCTCGTCGACTACGCCGACCAACTGTGGCTGGAGTTCGGCGCGACGACCGACGTTCACGGCCCCGATCCGGCGACGGCGACCGCGCTCGAGCGCGAAGCGACGCTCGCCGGGATGAAGCTCATCCCGATGCGCATCAGGCATCTGGGCACCGATCGCTCGCCGGAGGTCCTCGACGCGATGCGCGTCCACCTCGAGTCGGTCGGCGTGACGGTGCGCACCGAGGTCGCTGCCGCGCGCATCATCGCAGCTGACGGTCGTGTGAGCGGCGTCGAGCTCGCTGACGGCGAGGTCGTCAGCGCCGACATCGTCATCGCGGCGCCCGGTCGCGAGGGCGCGGACTGGCTCGCCGAGCAGGCCCACGAGCTCGGCCTGGGGCTCGTCAACAACGCCGTCGACATAGGCGTTCGCGTCGAATGCCCGGCGCCAGTCATGGAGCGACTGACCGACGCGCTCTACGAGGCGAAACTCGTGTACCACACGAAGGCGTTCGGCGACACGGTGCGAACCTTCTGCATGAACCCGCACGGCGAGGTCACCACCGAGAGCTACGGCGACGTCGTCACCGTCAACGGGCACAGCTACGCCGAGGCCAAGACGCCGTACACCAACTTCGCGGTGCTCGTGAGCCAGCGCTTCACCGAGCCGTTCCGCGACCCCATCACCTACGGCCGCTCCATCGCCAAGCTCGCGAACCTGCTCGGCGACGGCATCCTCGTGCAGCGGCTCGCCGACCTCAAGGCCGGCCGCCGCTCGACGACCGAACGCATCGCCCAGTCGCTTGCCGAGCCCACGCTCGCGCACGCGACGCCGGGCGATCTCGCCGCTGTGCTTCCGTACCGCCACCTCACCGACATCATCGAATTCCTTGAGGCCATGGAGCCGCTCGCGCCCGGAATCAGCGGCCCGAGCACGTTGCTCTACGGCGTCGAAGTGAAGTTCTACTCGTCGCGTCTCGAGGTCGACCCGCAGATGCGCACGTCGATCGCCGGGCTCTATGCGATCGGTGACGGCGCGGGCATCACCCGCGGCCTCATCCAAGCGAGCGCGAGCGGCGTCATGGCCGCACGCTCCGTGCTTGGCGGCGCAACCGCGTGACGTCTGCCGAGACATCTGCTGTCTCGTCGGCCGAACCATCGGCGCCGGATCGCTCGGCTTGGGAGTCCTGGCTCTTTGCCGCGATCTCGGCCCTGGGCGCCCTCGCCGCGACCCTGCACGTGTATCCGGGAGCGCTCTTTCCCAGCTACGACTCGACCGCCTACATCTTCGTCGCGGACGGGATTCTCGGCGGGCGGATACCGTACCTGCAGCTGTGGGAGAACAAGGGGCTGCCGCTGTACGCGGTCAACATCGTCGGGCGCCTGCTGACGCCGGGGAGCTACAGCGGGTTGTGGCTGCTCGAAGTTGGAAGCGTCGCGCTGGCGCTCTGGGTGCTGCTGCGTACGGTGCGCAGGTTCGCGTCGTTGCCGGCGACACTCCTCGCAGGAGCCCTGCTCGTCCCCGGAGTCGCCATCACGATCGTCGGCGGCAACACGCCGGAGTTCTGGACGTTGCCGTTGTGCGCGACGGCGCTGGCCGCGGGATGGGCGCTTGTCGCCAATGAGTGGCGTGAGCGGCGCTGGCTCCTGCCGGTGACCGGCTTTGCCGCCGGTCTCGCTGCGATGATGAAGATCAACCTGCTGAGCGCGTGGGTGGCGCTGTTCGTTCTTGTGGCGGCGCACGTGCTCGCGAAGCGAATGACCCTTCGCGACGCGCTCGACGCGCTCGGTCGCATGGCAGCCGGATTCGCTGTCGCGGTGGTGATCTCGATGGGGCCGATCGTGGCGTGGGGCGCGCTCGGCGCGTGGTGGGACCAGTGGTTCGGCTTCGGCTTCAACATGACCGAGAACGGCTTCGGCGGCGAGCGTGCCTCGAGCGTATCGGCGGTTGGCGACGGCATCACGCTGCTGCGCTTCATCGCGGTACCGCTCCTCGCCGGCCTCGGTCTCGCCGGGACGAGATGGGTCACGCGCAAACGCCCGCCGTTCGATGCGCCCCGTCTGTGGATGGGCGGATTCCTCGTCGCCTGGATCCTCGTCGAGGTGGGGGCGTCGTCGGTCAACGGCCTCGGTTACCTGCACTACTACTCGATGTGGCTCGTGCCGTGCGTCGCTCTCGTTGGGCTGCTGTTTGGCGAGGAAGGCTCATCGTGGCCGGCGCTCGCGCTCGCCGGCCTCGTCATCGCAACCGGCCTGTGGTGGGCCGTCCCCGAGTTCCGGGCGCGCCTCGACCGCCACAACGGCTTCCCGCCCATCCTTCGCACCGAGCCGGCGAAGCGCCTCGCAGCGCAGCGCAAGATCATCGCGTTCGTCGAGGCCAACACCGAGCCGACCGACTCGGTTCTCGTCTGGGGCATGGACCCGATCGTCTTCACCGAGACGGGTCGCGCCTCCGCAGGCCCGTACGCTCACCCGCTCGATGTCTTGCTCGCTCCCGGCTACCAGAGCGAAGCGCAGTTCGCCGAGTTCATGCGCGAACTCGAAGCCGATCCGCCGGCGCTCATCGTCGACTCGGCTCGGCGGCCGCGCTTCAACAAGGCGGTGCCAGCCGATACGCCGATGACCGAGCTGCGTCCGAGAATCGATGACCTTCGGGTATCGCAGCCCACTCACACACAGATCGGCCTCATCCAGCCCTACATGCGCTCGCTGCCCGAGTTCGTGGCCTCTCGCTATCGCGCAGTCGAGAGCACGGCAGCGGGCGTCGTCTACTACCGGCGAATCGGCGAGTAGCCTCCCGAGAAGTATCATGTTGCGGGCCGCACTGACCGTTCGAGCGGCCGGGCTCACTCGAGAGTGGATCGCATGGAAGACGGCTCGCGCACCTCACAACCGAAGCGCTCGTTGCGCGATCTCGCCATCGGTGGCGGGGTCTTCTCGCTCGTGATGGTCCTCGCGTTCCGGTACCTCGCGCTGTACGACAAGTCGCTGGTCTGGGTTCCCGATGGCGCCGCGCAGCACTTCCCCACGGTCTACTACTGGAATCAGATCGTGCGCGACTTCCTCCAGAACCCGGCGCAGGGCTTCCCGTTCTGGTCCTGGCAGCTCGGGTTCGGTGCCGATACGATCAACACGCTGTCGTTCTACGCGGTGGGCGACCCCTTTGTCCCGCTCACCCTCGCGTTCCCGATGAAGTCGATGGAGCTCGGGTTCCTCGTTCTCTACGGAGTGCGGCTGCTGTGCGCCGGGCTCTTCAGCGCGATGTATCTGCGCAAGATGGGCGCACGGCGCTTCTCGGCGCTGGCTGGCAGCCTCGTCTACGTATTCACCGCGTTCACGCTGCTCTACAGCGTGCATCACCCCATCTTCGCAACCGCACTCGCGCTCTTCCCCCTGATGCTGCTCGGCGCGGAGTACGCGCTCGAAGGTAAGCGGTACTGGGTGCTTGTGCTTGCGGTGTTCCTGTCGGCAGCGGGCAACTTCTACTTCTTCTACATGGAGGCGCTTACGCTCATCCTCTATGTGCTCGCGCGCTACTTCGAGATCACGCCGAAGCCCGAGCGCTGGCGCCGTCTCGTCCCAGAGGGCCTGCGCGTCGGCAGCAGCGTGCTGCTGGGTGTGCTGCTCGCCGGACCGGTGCTGTTCCCGAGCATCGCTGCGGTCTTCACCACGGCTCGCCGACAGGTACCGTTCAACCCGCAGATCCTCATGACGCTGCAGGAATACGGGCACAACATCGTGGCGCTCGTCTCCGCGAGGGGCGGTGCGAACTACGCCGTTCTCGGCTTCGCGCCCCTCGTCTTCGTGCTGATCCCGGCGCTGTTCGTCCGCCGAGGCAATACCGCGCTCAAAGCGATGCTCGTCGCGTTCCCGGTGTTCCTCTCCGTGCCCGCTTTGGGCTCGGTCTACAACGGCTTCTCGTTTCCCAGTGGGCGCTTCAGTTTCGAGTGGGCGCTGTTCATCGGGCTTGCGGTAGGACTTCTGCTCGCCGATGAGCGCCCGTTCACCCGCAAGCAGCTCGCTGCGATGCTCGGCGGGTACCTTGTGCTGTGGGCGGCCGTGTTCGCGATCGTCGGCCACGTCCGGGTCGAGTTCGTGGTGCCGTTCGCGATCGGGCTCCTGTCGTGGGGCGTCTTCGCCGTAGAGGCTGTGCGCAGCACGCGCGCCGCCGCGGCCTCGCCCGGGCAGCCTGCAGCCGAGCCCGATGCACAGTCGGCCTCCGCGCGCGGCGACTGGAGCGAGCCCCTCTCGCGCTGGCTGGTGCTCGGACTGCTTGTCGCCGGGATCTTCGCCGCCGCCGCGTTCACGCACGACACGCGCTGGGGTGACAACCTGCAGAAGAACCTGCCCCAGGGCAAGGTCCTCAACAGCTACCTCAAGAACCCCGGGGCGCTCGGCATGACCGTCGAGGACGACTCCTTCTTCCGCACGCAGGCGAGCGAGCCGTTGTTCTACAACGATGCGATCGTGCAGGGTCTGAACTCGACCGGTTTCTACTACTCGATCATGAACGGCAACCTCACACGGTTCCTCGTCGACAACGAGGTGCGGCCCGGCTGGTCGTCGTTCTCAATGGAAGGCCTCGACGACCGCGCCGCCCTCAACGCCGTCACCGCCGTGAAGTACTACACCACCAAGCCGAAACTCGCGATGTACACGCCGTACGGCTACACGCCGATCAAGACGACCGCCAAGAGCATCCTGTATCGCAACGAGCACGCGCTGCCGCTCGGGTTCGTTTACGAGGGCGTGCTCGGCAAGGCGGAGTTCGATGCACTGCCGATCGTGGCGCGCCAGCAGGCGATGCTCGATGCGGCGGTCGTCGACGACCCCTCCGCGCTCGGGCTGCCCAGCATCACGCCCAGCATCACCGTGGTCGACGTACCGTGCTCGGTCACGGCCACCGGAGCCGTCGTGGACATGGAGCGCAACACGATCGTGCGACCGGTGGGCTTGGGCAGGGTGCATCTCACGTTCGCTCCCCAGCCCGACTCCGAGCTCTACGTGCAGATCAAGGACTTCGAGAACGTCGCGAGTTCGCCGGCCGACTGGGCGCCCTATCTCTACCCCAACGGGCCCACTCCCGAGCAGGCTGCATCGCTGGCCGAGGCTGAGCGCACGTTCGAGCCGCCTCGCCAGATGGTGACGGCTTACACCGCAGGCGGGCCGCACAAGGAAGCGCGCTGGGAGACGGACGACTCACCGTACTTCTGGGGCGATCACACGCAACTCGTGAACCTCGGCTACAGCAGTTCCGGCGTCGCGAGTGCGACGGTGACGTTCCGACAGGCTGGGAAGATCACCTTCGAGAGCATGAAGGTGCTCGCCGTGCCGATGGCCGGTTACGCCGAGAAGGTCGCCGCGCTCAAGGCCAACGCGATGCGTGACATCAAGGTGACCAACAACCGGGTGACCGGCACGGTGGACTCGCCGAAGCCTGGGCTACTCTTCCTGAGCATCCCCTACGCGCCCGGCTGGACTGCGACTGTCGACGGCAAGTCCGCACCACTCCACCGCGCGAACACTGGCTTCACGGGTGTTGTCGTGCCTGCTGGCACGCACGCGATCGAGCTGCGGTATGCGACACCCTGGTTCGCCGCCGGGGTCGCGTCCTTTGGGTTCGCGCTTGCGCTCAGTGCAGGCCTGCTCGTACTCGCACGTCGACGCGCTCGCGCCGGCGCGGGCCCAGCGGGGCCGCTCGCGTAACGCTCCGCCGGCCTTGCCGCTTGGACAGTGGCCGCCTCACCCGCCAGAATGACCCCGGGGAAAGGGGGAAGCCGGCTTGCAGTCCAACGTGTTCGCTCCGCTCCGCATCGCCGACTTCCGGCGGCTGTGGCTCGGCCAGGTCGTCTCGGTGGTGGGGGACAAGATACACACCATCGCGATGGCGATGATGGTCTACGCGCTCACGGGCTCGATGCTGCAGATGGGCGTGATGCTGGGTGTGACGCTGCTGCCTGCCGCGATCTTCGGCCTACCAGCCGGCGTCTACATCGACCGGTGGGACCGCCGCACCACGATGATGGCCGCCGACCTCGTGCGTGCGGTCATCGTGCTGGCGATCCCCTGGGTCGTCGGCTACGGCATCTGGTGGGCGTATGGGCTCGCGTTCCTCGCATCGACGGTGTCGCTGTTCTTCGTGCCCGCCAAGCGCGCGCTCATCCCCGACATCGTGGGCACCGACGACCTGATGGCCGCCAACTCCCTCGACAACGCCTCCGAGGCGATCGCGGAACTCGCCGGCCTCGGACTCGGTGCGGTCATCGTCGCGTCGATCGGCTACCGCTGGGCGTTCTCGATCGACGCCGCGACCTTCGTCGTCTCGGCGATCTCGATCTCATTGATCCAGTATCGGCAGAAGCCATTGCCGTTTCCCGCGCAGGAGACCGACTTCATCTCCGAGACGCTCGGTGGCGTGCGCGCAATCTGGGCGAGTGAGGTCCTGCGGCCGCTTTCGGGTGTGTACGTGACCAGCGCGATGTTCGCCTCGGCGTCGATCGCCGTGTGCTACGCGCTCGCACTCGAACGCTACGACATGGGTGCGCCCGGGCTCGCGATGCTCGATGGGGCGAGCGCGGTGGGCATGCTCGCGGGCGCGATGATCGTGGGCCGGCTCGGTCCCGGCCGAGCAGGCGCGAAGTTCCTCGCCGGCATGACGATGTTCGGGTTCGTGTTCTCGCTCGTGGCGCTCGCGGACAGCATCTGGGCCGCGATGGCGCTGCTCGTGACCGCGGGCATCGCGAACATGTTCTTCTTCATCCCGGCGATCACTCTGTTCCAGACGCGTTCCGACGCGAGCGTGCGCGGCCGGGTGATGGCTGCGAACACGACTGCGACTCGCATCTCGATGGTGCTCGGCATCGTGCTCGCGGGCGCCGTCGCCGACGGCATCCGAATCGAGACACTCATCGTCATCATCGGCTTTGCGGCGATCCTTGCCGCCGGTATCGGCTGGCTCAGCCGCCCGTTGCGCGAAGCGTAGCGCGACAGCCCGCGATGTGCGACCACTCGTGTCGGGCTACTCCCCGAGGGTGCGTGAGAAGCGCGTTATCGCGATGCCGAAGATCAGCACGCTGAACGCGACCATCGCGCCGAGCGGCACCACGAGGTCCGGGATGGTCGCGCCCTTAAGGAAGCTCGCGCGCAACACCACGAGCGCGTAGCGCAGCGGGATGAAGTACGTCAGCGGGACGACGTTGGCCGGCATCGACTCGATCGGGAACATGAAGCCCGAGAGAACCATCGACGGCAGCAGCACGAACATCGTCATCTGCTGCGCCTGCTGCTGCGTCTTGGACACGAGCGACACGAGCAGCCCCATGCCGATCGACGTAAACGTGAAGATGCCGAGCCCGACCGCGACGGTGACGATGTTGCCGTTGAACGGCACCTGGAACCAGAATCGCCCGATCGCCGCGACGAACGACATCTGCACGATCGCGATTCCCACGTAGGGCGTGATCTTGCCGAGGAGGTACTCGCCGCGCGTGAGCGGCGTGACCATCATTTGCTCGAGCGTGCCGCGCGCCCGTTCGCGCACGACGGCTTGGCTCATGATCGACATTACCGAGATCATGAGCACCGTGGCGATGAGCCCGGGGATCATCGCGTTGACCGCCTTCATCGACGGGTTGAACACCACGCGCACGCGCGAGTCGAGCTTGGGTCCCTTGACCCGCGCCATCTGCAGCGCGAGGCGGCGGTCGTTGAACTCCGCGATGGTCTGGGCCGCGTAGCTGCTTGCCACCGAGGCGGTCTTGCTGTCGGCGCCGTCCACGACGATACCCACCGGCACCGTACGCCCGGCGGTGAGCGCTGCTTCGGTCCCGGCATCGATGACGATGGCGACCTGCGCGGTCGTGCTATCCAGCAGCGGCTTGAGGTCGGCCTCGCGATCGGGGCGCGAGACGATCGTGAAGTAGTTGCTGCTCTCGAATGCGCGCACGAGCTCGCGTGACGTCGCGGTCTTGTCGTGGTCGACCACGGCGGTCTTGACGTTGGTGACGTCGGCGCCGACCACGTAGCCGAACATGATGAGCTGGAGGATCGGCATGATGAACACGATCCTCAGCAGCAGCGGGTCGCGTCGGAACTGGCGCAGTTCCTTCCAGACGATGAGTCGGTAACGTCTCCAGTTCATCGGCTAGGCCTGCTTTCGGTTGAGCACGGTTGCCAGCGTGAGGCCCACGACTGCGTAGACGGCGAGCGACAGCACCAGCCCGGTGAGCACGTCCCATCCGGCTCCGCGCAGGAACACGCCCCGCGCGATATCGGTCATGTAGCGTCCTGGGAACAGGTAGCTGATGAACTGCAGGAACGGCGGCACCGAGGCGAGCGGAAACGCCATCCCGGAGAGCATGAAGCCCGGCAGGAACGAGATCATCAGCCCGATCATGTTCGCGGACTCGATGCTCGGGGCGACCGCCGAGATGACGAGGCCGATTGCGAGACAGCACAGCACGAACAGGAACATCGAGACGACGAGCACCGAGACGTCACCGCGCAACGGGACGTGGAAGACGGCGAGCGAGACGGCGGTGATCATGACAGTGTCGGCGAAGCCCAGGATCGCCCACGGCATCACCTTGCCCACGATCAGCTCGCCCTGGCGAAGCGGGGAGACCACCAGCTGCTCGAGCGTGCCGGCGTCGCGCTCGCGAACCAGCGTGACCGCGGTCTGCTGCACCGTCACGATCATGATGATGACCACCATGAGACCGGGGATGAGGAAGTCCGCGCTGCTGCGTTCCGGGTTGTACCAGGTGCGCAGCCGCGCCTCCGCCCGCCCGACCGAGAGCGTGCTACCGCGCGCCGAAGCCCAGCGGGAGAGCACCTGGTTGCCGTAGACGGTGTTGAGCGCGATGGCGTACGAACGCCCGAGCTGCGCGGAGTTGGGTTCGCTGCCATCGACCAGCACCGTGGCGTTCGCGGTGCGCGCCTGCGCGAGTGCGGTGCCGAAGCCCTTCTCGACGACGATCACGACTCGCGCGACGCCACGGTCGAATGCCTGGTCGATCTCGGCAGCGCTTGAGACGGTGCCGACGACATCGAAGAAGCCGGTGTTGGATGCGGCGGCGATGTAGTCTCGGCTGGCTGCGGTGTTGTCGGCGTCGAAGACCACGGTGGGCACGTTGCGGACGTCGAAGCTGATCGCGTAGGCGAACAGCAGCAGCTGGAGCAGCGGCATGATGAGAACGGCGACGATCATCCGCCAGTCGCGTGCGATGTGCACGAACTCCTTGCGGGCGATGGCCACTATGCGTTGGACTGTTTGCTGCACGAGGGTCCCTATCGTCAGGCCGGCTGGCCGGTTGCGTCGTTGCGCCACTGCATGATCGCGAGCAGGGCGTCGACGATGGCGTCGTCGTTGGGTGGCGCCTGGAGTACGAGCGACGTCGTGAAATAGCCCATCAGCAGGCTCATGAACACGCGCACCTTGCCGTCGAGGTCCTCGGGGGTGCGCACGATGCCGAACTGCTCGTCGATGCGCGGGATGATGCCGCGCGCGATCTGCACCATCGGAAACGCGAGGTGCTGCTGGAGAAGCGCCACGACTTTCGCGTTATGCGGCGCGGCATGCAGCAGCACGCTGATGACCGCGCCCACCCCGGCCTGCATCGTCGGCTCGGTGGCCGCACCCGCTTGCGCGTCTGCACCACGCCGCGCGGTCACCACGCCACCGCTGCCGGTGGCGGGTGCTGCGAGGCTCTCGCGACGCATCGCGATGAGGCGGCGCAGCATCGGAATCATGTTGTCGCCCGAGACGGTCGCGAGCGCTGCGCGCATCTCGCCGATGATCCGGTCGCCGGCCGTCGCGACGATGTCGGCGAGGATCGACTCCTTGCCGTTGTAGTGGCGGTAGAGCGCCGGCTCGGTCACGCCGACTCGTCGCGCGATCTCGCGCATGGTGCCCGCGTCGTAGCCGCTTTCGCCGAACACCGCGAGAGCCGCATCGAGGATCTCGCCTCGGCGGCCTTCGACGAACTCGGCGAAGTAGCGCGCGGTCGGTGCGGGTACGGGGGACGTGGATCGGGCCATCATGCTCGGCCTCCCTGCTCTCCGACGAGATGGACGAACGCGTCTTCGAGCGTCGGCTCGACCGGCGCGATGTTGAGCGTCTCGATGCCGCTTTCGGCGAGGAAACCGGCGAGGTCGGCCTCCTCGGCGGTGTGGGTCCCGAGGTTCACGTTCACGAGCGCGCCCTGCATGTAGGCCTCGGTGACGAGGGGGTGGGTGAGCAGCGCCGAGAGCGCAGTCTCGCCGTCGGCGACCTCGAGCTGCAGGATCGTATCGGCGGCAAGCGACGCCTTGATCTGCCGCGGCGTGCCCTCGGCGATGATCGTGCCGCGGTAGATGAACGCGAGGCGGTTACAGTGCGTCGCCTCGTCCATGTAGTGCGTCGTCACAAAGAGCGTCACGCCGTCGTTGGCGAGCTCGTTGAGCAGCTCCCAGAACTGCCGGCGCGCGTTGGGGTCGACGCCGGAGGTCGGTTCGTCGAGGAAGAGCAGCCGCGGTTCGTGGATGGTCGCGCAGCCCAGCGCGAGGCGCTGCTTCCAGCCTACCGAGAGGTTCGCGGTCAGCTCGTCCTCACGCCCCTCGAGGTCGGCCATGCGCAGGATGTAGCTGCGGCGCTTCAGAAACGTCTCGCCGTCGAGGCCGTAGATGCCGCCGTAGAACTTGAGGTTCTCATCGACCGTCAGGTCCTCGAACAGCGAGAACTTCTGCGACATGTAGCCGATGCTCTCGCGCACCTTGGCCGCCTCGCGCACCACGTCGTAGCCCATGACCGTCGCGCTTCCGCCGCTCGGCTCGACCACGCCGCACAGCATGCGGATCGTCGTCGACTTGCCCGAGCCGTTGGGGCCGAGGAACCCGAAGATCTCGCCCGGCTTGACCGTGAAGTCGATGCTGTCGACCGCGACGAACTCCCCGAATGTCTTGCGCAGTCCCGAGACCGCGATCGCGTTGAAGTCGGCTGCGCGCGTGTCGTCGTTGTGGCTCACGAGCGCACCTCCAGCTCGGCGGGGTCGTGCTGCGCGAGCGGCGCATCCGCCGACGGGATCAGCGTCGCGAACGCGACCTCGAGGTCGGTGGCGATCGGCTTGATGCGCGTCGCCGAGAACTCGGCGGCCGACAGCGCATCGGCGAGGCACGACTCGCACTCGGCCATCTCGCGGTCGACGAGCACGCGCAAGTGATCGCCGGAGACCTCGACGCTTCGCACGTACGGCAGCGCCCGCAGTGCGGGCATCGCCTCGCGGTAGCCGCTCTCGAACGAGACCTCGATGACGCGACCCGGAACGCGCCGCTTCATTCCCGCTGGGGTGTCGCGCAGGATGATGCGCCCTTGCGTCATGAACGCGATCTCGTTGCAGCGGTCGGCCTCGTCCATGTACGGCGTCGCGACGAACACGGTGATGCCCTGTCGATGCAGGTCGCTGATGATGCGCCAGAACTCGCGCCGCGACACCGGGTCGACACCGGTGGTCGGCTCGTCGAGGAAGAGTAGGTCCGGCTCGGAGATGAGCGTGGCCGCGAGTGCGAGCTTCTGCTTCATACCTCCCGAGAGGTACTGCGCCTGGCGCTTCTTGAACTCGGTCAGTCCCGAGAACTCGAGCAGCTTCTCGCTTCTCTCGGCGAGGTGCTCGCGCGGCACACCGCGAAGCTCCGCGAAGAAGCGCAGGTTCTCGGCGACGGTCAGATCGCCGTACAGCGAGAACGCCTGAGACATGTAGCCGATGCGCGGCTTGACCGCGTGCGGATCGCTCACGACGGAGTTGCCGAAGACGAAGGCGTCGCCGGAACTCGGCGTGAGCACCGTCGCCAGCATGCGGATGAGCGTGGACTTGCCGGCGCCGTCCGGGCCCACGAGCCCGAACACCTGGCCACGCGGCACCGACAGCGTCACGCCGTCGACCGCCCGAAGCGCACGAAACTCTTTCGCGAGCTCGCGCGCATCGATAGCGAGCTCGGAAGAGGCGCTGCTCGCATCGCGCGCCGCCATCCCGCGATCGCCGCCGGTGCTGCTGTTGGGCGCGTCGCTCACTAGCGCAGCACCACGTCGGCGGGCATGCCCTGCTTGAGCGCGGCGTCCGCGTCGGTCACAGCGAGCTTGACCTGGTAGACGAGCTTGACGCGCTGGTCCTTCGTCTCGATCGACGAGGGCGTGAACTCGGCCTGCGGGGAGACGAACGTGACCTTGCCCGCGTACTCCTTGGTCGAGTCGGTCGAGATCGTGCCGGCCTGACCCACCTTCACCTCGCCGATGCGGTTCTCGGGCACGTAGATCGTCACGGAGAGGTTCGCGACGTCGCTCACGATTGCCAACGTGTTGCCGGGCGTGCCGTTCTCGCCGGCGCGCACCGCGAGGTTGGTGACGATGCCGTCGATGGGAGAGGCGATCGTCGCGAAGCCCAGCTGCACGCGCGCCATCTTCTGAGCGGCGACGGCCTGATCCCACTGGGCCTTCGCCGAGGCGATCTCGGCCTTCGTCGAAGCGTCGTCCTTCTTCACTGCCTTGTAGTTGGCCTTGGCCGCCGAGACACCCGCCGTGGCCTGGTCGACGGCGAGCTTGAGCAGCGAGGGGTCGAGCTTGTAGAGCACGTCGCCCTTCTTCACCGCCACGCCCTCTTGCGCTGGCGCCACGATGACGCGGCCGCTCACCTGCGGCGTCACGGCGACCTGATCGGCTTCGATCGTGCCGCTTCCGCCGAGCGCGCCGGCGGTCGCTTCGCTGCCGTTGGGGCCGTAGGTGGTCCATGCCCACCAGCCGGCACCGGCGAGTATCGCCACCACCAGCACGATCGCGAGAATGCGCTTGCTCATGTCCTCAACGCTCCTGTTCTGCCGAGAATCCGTGTGCCGCAGCCGCGGCGATAGAGCGGTCCTAGTCCGTGTGGATCGATACGTCGACCGGGGTGCCGGGCGGCGCGGTATCGCCTTCGTCGAGCTCGATCGTGACCTTGACCGCGCGTGTCATGTGCACGATCTGGGTGGGGAAGCTCGTGGGCGGAAACACGTATGCCGAGCTGATCGTCGCCACAGCGCCGTGCAGTGTCGTTCCGGGCGCCGAGTCGTAGGTGACGTCGGCTTCCGAGCCGATCGTGACGCGCGCGACCTGATCGGCGGTGAGGTAGGTGTCGACGCGCTGCACGCCGTCGGCCGCCACGCGCACGAGCGGCGCGCCCACCATCGCGACGGTGTTGCTTCGGCGCGCGAACGTGACCGTCCCCGCGTACGGTGCGCGAACGGTCGCCTGCGCGAGGCGCGCCTTCGCGAGCTGCACGCCGATGCTCTGGCCGTCGGCGACGATGCCGAGCACGTCCTTGGCGTTACCGAGCATCGTTCTAGCGTCGTCGAGCTTGGCTTCGGCGCTCGACAGCTTGGCCGAGGCCGCCGGCAGCGAAGCGAGCCCCTTCTCGACCTTCGCGAGGTTGGTGTCGACCTTGGCGAGCCCCTTGGCGATCGCCGCAAGACCGGGGTCGATGGAGGCGAGCAACTTGGTGAGGTCGGCGATCTTGGCCTGCAGCGCCGGCGGAACCGAGCCGGGCGGGAACGTCGCGGCCTGCGCCTTGAGCGCGGCGAGCGCTGCCTCGAGTTGCGGGCGCTGCGCCTTGGCTGCGCGCAGCTTCGCTCGCTGGGAGAGCAGCGTCGCCCGTGCCTTGGTGAGTGTGGAGCGCGCCTTGAGCAGGCTCGCCTTCGCCGTCGCCATCTTGGTGCGCGCGTCGGCGAGCTTGCCGCTCGCGGTATCGAGGTCGTCGAGGTTGCCGTCGATGACCGAGACGTCGGTGCGAGACTTGCGCGCAGCGGCCTCGGCCGCGTCCACGCCAAGATCGAGCAGGGCGGTGTCGAATTCGGCGACGACTTGGCCGGCATCCACATGGTCGCCCTCGCGCACCAACACCTTCGTGAGCCTCCCCGAGACGACCGGCTGGCTGCTGCGGGCCGCGGTGCTCGGCGCGCTTCGCTTGGAGCCGGTACCCATCGCCGCAGGATTGCTGCCCGCGGGCTTGGGGATCCCGACTGTGTAGTCGGGCACGGTGTAGGTGAGTGCCGGGGCGCTGATCGTGCGGATATCGGCACGCGCGTTGCCCGCGACGACGAGGCGGTTTGTCGGAGCTGCCTTGCTCGCTCGCGCCCACGAAACGCCGCCGGCCACCACGACGGCGATGATGGCGAGAATCGCGACGATGCGGCCCGAGCGGTTCATCGGGCGCATCCGGAGGACGCTATGGGGTGGGCGAGCGGCACGAGCGGGCTCCTGTCGGCGTAGTTATCGCTCACTAACCTACGCCTGACAACGAAACCTGTAAAGCCCTACTGAGTGATAACCGCGGTGACGGATGTTTCCGCCTCGTGCTAGTGCTGCGAGATCTCCGTGAGCGTGTTGCGGAACTGGTCCGCATGCGCGAGCGCCTTGATGAGGTGGTTGTCGTTCTCATCGGCGGTGGCGGTGGTGACCTCGATGTCGCCGTAGTTGAGCATGTTGCCGAATAGCGTCTGCGTCACGTTGACGTTGTTGACCTTGTCCAGCGGCGTGACCTTGACCTCGGTGGAGAGGAAGCCGGTCTTGGACATGACGCGGCGGTCGGTGATCGCGATCTCGGTGGTGATGATGCGCATGATGATCTGAGCGACGAGCAGCAGCCACACGAGGACGGTGAGCGGCAGCGCGATCATCCAGAACAGCGGCGCGCCAAGAGCCGAGAGCATTCCGGCCGTCACCGCGGCGACAATGAGCACGGCGAGCGCCAACAGCGTACGCGGCACGATCGTCCACCAGCTCACATGCCCGAGCAGAATGATCTGCTCGCCCGACGTCAGTTCCTTCTCGATGTAGGACATCTCCGGCCTCCCCGTCGAATCCGCCGCAACCGCGACGGCTGCGCCCTCGTGTCCATGGTGGTGCTGCTCGCGCCACGTGGCAAGTGGCGTCGCGTGTACGGGCGCATCTCGCCCCCGCTTCCCTCATTCGCGCGCGTAAGGCATACTATCTCGGCGCACTCCGCTGGGGTGGAGTCGCCCGGCCCGGGAGCGGTAGAAGTGATCCGCGGGGCCGAACCTCTCAAGGAGTTTCACATGGCCGGAATCGTCCTCGTCGGCGCCCAGTGGGGCGACGAAGGTAAGGGCAAGATCACCGACCTCCTCGCCGACGACATGGATTACGTCGTCCGCTATCAGGGTGGCAACAACGCAGGGCACACGATCATCCATGGTGGTCGCACGCTCAAGTTGCACCTGATCCCGTCGGGGATCATGTATCCGCACATCACGCCGGTCATCGGCAATGGAGTCGTCATCGACCCCAAGGTGCTGCTCGAGGAGATGGACACGCTTGAGGCCGACGGCCTCTCCACCCACCGTCTCCTCATCAGCTGCAATGCGCACCTCATCATGCCGTACCACCGCGACCTCGATGGCGCGTCCGAGAAGCGTCTCGGCGGCAACGAGATCGGAACCACACGCCGCGGCATCGGTCCCGCGTACCAGGACAAGGCATCGCGCCTCGGACTGCGCGTCCAGGACCTCACCGACGAGCACATCTTCCGCAAGAAGCTCGAAGCTGCGCTGCTCGAGAAGAACGATATCCTCGAGAAGCTCTACGGCATGGACACCTACACGGTCGACCAGATCGCTGAGGAGTACATGCAGTACGCGGAGCGCATCAAGCCGCACATCGCCGACACCTCGACGGTCATCAACAAGGCACTCGCCGCCGATCAGTACGTCTTCTTCGAGGGCGCGCAGGGCACGTTGCTCGACATCGACCACGGCACCTACCCGTTCGTGACGAGCTCGCCATGTACCGCCGGTGGCGCGTGCACCGGTGCCGGCGTCGGGCCGCGTTCGATCGACCGCGTGCTCGGCATCGCGAAGGCCTACATCACCCGCGTCGGCTCGGGTCCGTTCCCGACCGAGCTGTTCGACGAGACCGGCGAGCTGCTGCAGAAGGTTGGCGGCGAGTGGGGCACCACCACCGGCCGTCAGCGCCGTTGCGGCTGGTACGACGCGGTCATCGCGCGCTACGCGGTGCAGGTCAACGGCCTCACCGACCTCGTCATCACCAAGCTCGACGTGCTCTCCGCCGTCGACACCATCAAGGTGTGTGTCGCCTACGAGCACGAGGGCAAGCGCTACAACAACCTGCCGTGCCACCAGACGGTCTTCCACCACGCCAAGCCCATCTACGAGGAGCTTCCCGGCTGGGGAACCGACATCACCAACTGCCGCACCTTCGAGGAACTCCCCAAGGAAGCGCGCGACTACATCGCCTTCATCGAGGATCTCGCCGAGGTGCCGGTCGCGATGATCGCCGTCGGTCCGAGCCGCGAGCAGACGATCTTCCGCCGCTGGGAGTTCCGTCCGTAGGGTGCATAACCGGGCGCCGCGCACCGAATGCGTGTGTGAATCCCATTATTCGGGCAGGTAACGGTGGACGCCTCGCAGAGGCGCGAAGTGGCCGAGCCTAGTACAATACCGTGAAGTGTTTTCGAGGGGCTCCGTTTGTCGCAGGGAGATAATGTGTCGAATCAGGTAGACATCGCTGCTGGTCAGCGTCGCAATTTTGGTCACGCGCTGCCGGGCGCGCTTTCGTGGGCATCCATCGCCTTCACGATTCTGGGAGCGCTCTTCTTCCCGCGCATCTGGCTGGTCATCGCGACCGTCGTCATCGCGTACTTCATGATCCGCATGCTCACGACCTTCGGGTTCGCCATCTACGGCGAGAAGCTCTCGGCTCGTGCGCGTGCTCGCGACTGGACGTTGGGCGAGGACGAGGTGGGGCCGTTCGGCTTCGCGCCGTCCGAGGTCACGCACATCGTCGTGGTCCCCAACTACAAGGAGCCCGACGAGATCCTGCGCCGCACCCTCGACGCGCTCGCCGTGCAGCACCGCGCCAGCGAGCGCATCATCCCCGTCCTCGGCATGGAGGAGCGCGAGCCCGACTCCCGTGCGAAGGGCGAGGCCCTTGCCGCGGAGTATGCCGATAAGTTCCGCCACGTTCTCGTGAGCGTGCACCCCGGCAACATCCCCGGCGAGGAGCCCGGCAAGTCCTCGAACGAGGCGTGGGCCGCGAAGAAGGTCCGCAAGGCGGTCGACGAGCTGGGCCTGAACCCGGACCACTGCACCATCACCTCGTGTGACGCCGACTCGCTCATCAACCCCGCGTACTTCTCGGCGGTCGCGGGCCACTTCGCATCAGACGAGCAGCGCCACCTGCGTTTCTGGCAGGCGCCGCTCTTCTACTACAACAACATCTGGCAGGTTCCGGCGCCCATCCGCTTCACCACGTGGCTCTCGCACGCGGTGCAGGTGGCCGAGCTCGCGAACCCGCACTACGATCCGCTCCCCATCTCGACCTACACACTCTCGCTCAATCTCGCCGAGCGCTGCGGTTGGTGGGACCCGGCTGTGATCCCAGAGGACTGGCACTCCTACCTCAACTGTCTGTTCGAGACCGGCGAGGAGATCTCGACCCAGGCGATCTTCCTGCCCACGCTGTCTGATGCGACCGACGGCGAGGGCTTCAAGGACGCCATGGTCAACCGCTTCCACCAGGTCAAGCGTCACGCCTGGGGTGCCGAGGACGTCGGCTACATCGTGGGTCAGCTCACTGAGCGCCGCAGCTCGATGCGCTCCTCGACGCTGTTCCGCTTCGGCCAGGTGCTTCACGACCATGTCATGCGCGTCGCGATGTGGTTCATCCTCGTGAGCGTGTACCTGCTCATGGCCTACTACACGCGCCTGCACTGGTACGACTTGGGCTGGCACGCGTCGATCGCCAACAACATCACCCTCCTGCGTGCGATGTTCACGCTCGGTGGCCTGTCGATGGCCGCGACGATAGTCTTCGAGCTGTGGCGCTGCCCGCCGCCCGATGGCCTCTCGAGGGGCCGCATCGCACTTGAGATCGCGCTGCTGTGGCCGCTGCTGCCGCTCATCGGCTTCTATCTGGGTACGCTGCCGGCACTCGAGGCGCAGACTCGCCTGATGTTCGGCATCCCGCTCGGCTACCGCGTCACCCCCAAGTTCGCGGTGTCGCAGCAGACGTCGACCTCGAAGGTCTAGTCGCAGGCGGTCCGCCGCCAAGCCGTCGTCACACAGAAGGTGGTCAGTATGCGCGTCCTTGTCATCGGTTCCGGCGGACGCGAGCACGCGATCGTTCACTCGCTCGCCGGCTCGCCTCGCGTAGAGGCGATCTTCGCCGCACCCGGTAACGGTGGCACGGCGGGGGAGCGAGGTGCGGTCAACGTCGCTCTCGACACCACCGATGCTGACGCCGTCATCGCGTTCGCGCGCGAGAACGCCATCGACCTCGCCGTCATCGGTCCCGAAGTCCCGCTCGTGGCGGGGCTCGCCGACGAGCTGCGTGAAGCCGGCATCCCGGCGTTCGGCCCCGGTGCCGCGGGCGCTCGCCTCGAAGGCTCGAAGTCGTTTTCCAAGGACATCATGCAGCGAAGTGCGATTCCCACCGCCACCGCCGAGACGTTCTCGGAGCGCGGGCCCGCGCTGGCGTATCTCGAAGGCGTCGGTGCCCCTGTTGTCGTGAAGGCCGATGGCCTGGCCGCCGGCAAGGGCGTCACCGTTGCCACCTCGCTCGACGAGGCTCGTGCCGCGGTCGAGGAGTGCTTCGATGGTCGCTTCGGCGACGCGGGCGCGCTCGTCGTCATCGAGGAGTACCTCGAAGGCCCCGAGGTCTCGCTGCTCGCATTCGTCGACGGTCGCACCGTGTTGCCGATGGCGTCGGCGCAGGACCACAAGCGCGTGGGCGATGGCGACACCGGCCCCAACACCGGCGGCATGGGCGTCTACTCACCGGTCCCGGCTGTTCCCGAGACCGACCTCGCGATGATGACCGCGATCATGCAGCGCACCGCCAACGCGCTGGCCGATGCGAACATCGACTTTCGCGGCGTGCTGTACGGCGGCTTCATCCTGACCGCCGATGGCCCCAAGGTGCTCGAGTACAACACCCGCTTCGGCGATCCCGAGACGCAGGTGCTCCTTCCTCGCCTCAAGACCGACCTCGCCGAGGTGCTCTACGCCAACGCCACCGGCGAGCTCGCTTCGCTCGGTGAGCTCGAATGGAGCGACGACGTCGTGGTATCGGTCGTTATGGCCTCCGGCGGCTACCCCGGCGACTACGAGTCGGGCAAGCCGATCACCGGCATCGCCGATGCGGCTGCGCTTCCCGGCGTGCTCGTCTACCATGCAGGCACGAAGCTCGCTGATGACGGTACCGTGCTCACCGCTGGTGGACGCGTGCTCAACGTGACCGCGTTCGGCTCGGACTACAAGAGCGCCATCGAGAAGGCATACGACGCCGTGAGTCGAATCTCTTTCGAAGGTGCATACTTCCGCAATGACATCGCGCACCGGGCACTTGCGGCGACGCAGCCCGGTTCCTAGCCACCGCTCGACACCGCAAGGAGCGACCCGAGAACATGCTTGCCGAGCGAATGCTCTCCTCTGTCATGCGGCGCGCGAACAACGCGTTCCTGACGCTTGAGCCCTCCGGAATCGAGAGCCTGCCCGCACCCATCGCCGGTCGTCAGTACCTGCTTTATGTGCACGTGCCGTTCTGCGAGCGGCTCTGCCCATACTGCTCGTTCAACCGCTTCCCCTACGACGCCGAGCGCGCCTCGCACTACTTCCGCAACCTGCGCGAAGAGATGCGCATGGTCGCCGACCTCGGCTACGACTTCCAGTCGATGTATGTGGGCGGCGGCACCCCCACCATCGACATCAACGAACTCGTCGAGACCATCGACCTCGCCAAGTCACTCTTCTCAATCCGCGAGGTCTCCTCGGAGACGAACCCCAATCACCTCTACCCCGAGTGGATCGATCCGCTCGTGGACCGCGTCGATCGTTTCAGCGTGGGCGTGCAGTCGCTCGACGACGAGCTGCTCAAGCAGATGGACCGCTACGACAAGTACGGCTCGGCGTTTGAGATCCTCGAGCGGCTGCAGTCCATCGAGGGCCGCTTCCACTCACTGAACGTCGACATGATCTTCAACTTCCCCAGCCAGACCCCCGAGAAGCTCCAGGCCGACGTCGAGCTTGTGAAGCGCACCGGCGCCAACCAGGTCACCTTCTACCCGCTCATGGCCTCGCCCGCAGTGCGTGAATCGCTCAAGCGCACAGTGGGCCGAGTGGACTACGCGCGTGAGTACCGCTACTACCAGCGGATCATCGAGATGATGAGCGACACCTTCGAGCCGGCGAGTGCGTGGACGTTCTCGCGTACGGGCGGCGGCATGATCGACGAGTACATCGTCGACTACGAGGACTACGTGGGCCTGGGCAGTGGCGCCTTCAGCTTCCTCGACGGCTCGCTGTACGTGAACACGTTCTCGCTGCAGGTACACGCCGAGCGGGTCGAAGCGGGGATGACACCCGCGCTGCAGAAGCGGCTCTTCAGCCACCACGACCGTATGCGCTACCGCTTCCTCATGTCGCTCTTTGGGATGAGTCTGGACCGTCGCAAGTTCGCCAAGGACTTCGGCATCACGATCGAGATGGGACTCCCCATCGAGATGGCGTACATGCGCAGCGTCGGCGCGTTCGCGGTCGACAACTCCGAGACCCTCGTGCTCTCGGCCAAGGGCCGCTACCTGCTGGTGTCGATGATGCGCGAGTTCTTCGTGGGCGTGAACAACCTTCGCGACCAGGCGCGCGCCGCGCTCTCGACCGACGAGCGGCTGCTGCTGTTCGGCGACGGAGACGAGGGCGACAAGCCGTGCGAAGGCGCGCATCCGCTGGCGCAGGCCGGTGCCGACACGGGCACCGCGCAGGAGCTGCCGGTTCCGTAAGGCCTCGACCCCGCCAGGTCATCACGCCGCCTCCGTCCGTCCCGCCGCGCTCTCTAGCGCGTGTTCACCCCGCCCGTTCTGGTACGCTTCGCGCAGGCGCTTGTGCGCCGGTTCGGTCGACCGCTGTGCGGGGAGGATTCGATGGCAGGAACGCCGCTTGTCGGCATCATCATGGGGTCGAAGTCGGATCTCGGAGTGATGGAAGAGTGCGCAGCGCAACTCGACGCGCTCGGCGTCGCGCATGAGGTCGTCATCGCCAGCGCTCATCGCAACCCGGAGCGCGTGCACGAGTGGGCGTCGACTGCGGCCGATCGCGGCATCAAGGTCATCATCGCAGCTGCGGGCAAGGCCGCTCACTTAGGCGGCGTCGTTGCTGCGTTCACGCCGCTGCCCGTCATCACCGTTCCCATGAAGACGAGCGACCTCGGCGGTCTCGATTCGCTCCTGTCGATGGTTCAGATGCCCACCGGCGTTCCGGTTGCGTGCGTCGCGATCAACGGCGCGAAGAACGCCGGCATCCTCGCGACCCAGATTCTGGGCACGTCGATGCCCGAGTACCGCGATGCGATCGTGCAGTTCAAGGCCGGAATGGCTAAGGATTAATCAGGAACCTACCGATACTTACTCATACGCAAGGCATGTGTGGCGTCTATGGGGAGGCGCGGGGTCGGTGGACAGGCCAATCCGGACCAAGCAGGGGGCACGAGACCAGGGCTTCACGATCGTGGAGCTGATGATGGTCGTGCTCGTGATCGGCATCCTCGTCGTCATCGCCATCCCCACATTCGTCACCGTCACGGCCAGCGCGAAGAAGAAGACCTGCTTCGCGAGTCAGCGCTCGATCGAGGGCGTGGTGAGTGTCTGGCAGGCCGAGACACGCTCGGACACCACCGAGCCGCTCGAGGGAGTCGTCACAGCGGGGCACCCGCTGATCGCAGGCCACTTCCTGCTCCGGCCGCCACGCTGCCCGGTCGCGCCGACGCCTAGCGACGTCGCCAACCCTTCGGCGAGCGAGGGCGCGTACACGCTCAACGCGAGCGCGACCGTTCAGGCGTGCTCGTTCGGCAGCCTCGGCGCCCACGGAAGCTTCCACTAGTTCCGACTATCCACGCCCGCTCATCTCGGCGATACTGCGCTATGCAGCACTCACCGCGGCCCCACGAACGAATCGTGCGCCGCCGTATCCGATAGCCGGGAGGATTCATGCAGCACAGCGTCTTTGAGGACGTGCGCATCGAGGGGCATCTCATCGACTCGGGCATCGTGTCCGAGGTCATGGACCACATCATCGCGCTTGGCGGCGAGTTCGAGACGCTGTCATTCGAGGTGGGTCGCACCAACACCGATGCATCCGTCGCGGTACTGCGCGTGAAGGCCGACTCCCAGGAGACGCTCGACACGATCCTCGCGGGAATCCAGTCGCATGGTGCGTGCTCGGTGCACGACACCGACGTTCACACGGCGGTGGCGCCCAAAGACGGGGTGTTCCCCGACGGCTTCTACTCGACCACCAACATGGAGACCGACATTCGCATCGACGGCGGATGGGTGCGCATCGCCAATCCCGAGATGGACCTGGGTGTGCGCGTGGACGTCGCGGGATGCACCGCGGACGCGGTCCCGATGGCCGACGTTCGTGCAGGCGACGTCTACGTTGTTGGCCACGGCGGCATCCGCGTACACCCGCAGGAGCGTCCCCGCGACAAGCAGGCGTTCGAGTTCATGTCGAGCGCCGTCTCCTCCGAGAAGCCCAAGGCGCAGGTCGTCGCCGACGTCGCAAAGATGCTGCGCGACACCCGCGCCGCCGGCCGCGACGTGATCGCGGTGGTCGGGCCGGCGGTCGTGCACACCGGTGCTGCCGATGAACTCGCGCGGCTCGTTCGGATGGGCTACATCACAGTGATGTTCGGCGGCAACGCCGTGGCCACGCACGACATCGAGAGCGCGCTGTACGGCACCTCGCTGGGGGTCGGGCTCGAGGATGGCATCCCCACGCTTGGCGGGCACGAGCACCACCTACGCGCGATCAACACGGTGCGCGGCTGCGGCTCGATCGCGGCCGCCGTGGAGCAGGGCGTCATCACCAAGGGGCTCATGCACACGCTCGTGACGACCGGCACGCCGTTCGTGCTCGCGGGTTCGATCCGCGACGACGGCCCGATGCCCGACGTCATCACCGATGTCATCGAGGCGCAGAACACCATGCGCACCTACGCGCAGAAGGCGGGAGCGTGCCTGATGCTCTCGACGATGCTGCACTCGATCGCGACCGGGAACATGCTGCCGGCGTCGACCACCACCGTGTGCGTCGACATCAACCCTGCGGTCGTCACCAAGCTCGCCGATCGCGGCAGCTGGCAGACGGTGGGCATCGTCACGGACGTGGGGCTGTTCCTGGAGCAGCTCGCCAACGAGCTGGAGCGCGAGTAGCGCTCGGCGGCCCCTAGTAGACCCGCACGCCCATGAGGTACTGGTCGACCGGCGCGTGGTCATCGGTGATGACCTTTGCGAACTCGGACGCGGGCGTGGCCGACGGCTCGATGCGCTTGCCGGCGAGTTCTGGCGCGATCTGCATCGCGCGGTCCTGCAGCGAGTTGGTCGTCTCGACCGACGCAATCATCGAGATGTTCTGCACGACGCCGGTGGCCTCGGGCACCTGTACTGCGTAGACCTCGACCTGCGGGAACAGCTTCTTGAGCGTCTCGTACTCCGACCACACGAAGCGGCTTCCCGGTCCGTTGAGTGAGGCGACCACGTTGATCGCGAGCACTCCGTCCTCGTCGAGCGAATCGCGCACTCGTTTCATCGACTCGTAGGTCGTGAGCTGGTACGGGATCGAGTTCGCGCTCTTGAACGCGTCGATGAGGATCACGTCGTACTTCTCGGAGGACTCGTTGAGAAACGTGCGACCGTCGGCGACAACGATCTCCATACGCGGGTCGTCCTTGAGGAAGAACGACTCTTTCGCCACGTCCACCAGAGCGGGATCGATCTCGACGACGTCGGTGGTCGAGTCGGGGAAGTCGGTGAGCTGGTGGCGCGGCCACTCGAAGGTGCCGCCGCCGATCACGAGCGTCTTCTTCACATCGGGAACGAGGCGCACTGCGAGGTCGTAGTAGCGGTAGTACTGGAAGATGACCGGCTCACCGTTATCGGCGAACGCGCCCGACTCGTTTGAGTCGAAACCACGGCTCAGGAGCACGACCGGGCGGCCGGTCTCCTCGTCGGTCTCGTGGGAGATGAAGTAGCGGTCGTACTGCGTGTCGAACGCGTCGATCGATGGCTTCGAGAACATCGCCGTTGCGATGAGTACGACGAGTGCGACGGCCACGCCGATGCCCTTGCGGCTCGTGATCGGCATGACCACGGTCAACGACAGCGCGAGCAGCACGCCGGCGAGCAGCAGCACGATGTTGTGGCTGCCGAGCACCGCGATGAGCCAGAAGCCGGCTAGGAACGTCCCGCCGATGCTTCCCAGCGTCGAGAGCGCGTACAGGGTCCCGACGGTCGCTCCGGAGTCGGCGACCGCATGCATCTTCAGTCGGATGCAGTACGGCGAGATCATGCCCAGCAAGACCGAGGGCGCACCGAATAGCGCAATCGCCGCAGCGATCGCACCCATGCGAAGCGGCATGCCCTTGGAGAGCATCGGCATGATGAACTGCTCGGCGATGGCGATGAGCGAGACAGAGAGCGACGCGGCGATGAGAATCCAGAACAGCGCCTCGGTGCTGTGGCGCTTGTCGCCCAGCCGTCCACCCAGGTAGCCGCCGATGGCGATGAATCCGAGCATCACGCCGATGAGCGCCGTCCAGACGAACAATGAGTTGCCGAAGTACGGGGCGAGAAGGCGAGAGCCCACCAGCTCGAGCACCATGACCACGGCACCGCACAGGAAGACGACGATCTCGATGAGGAAACGCGGAACCTTGGCTACTACGGAGGGCTCGTCGGTCGACGTGTTCTTAGGCATGAAGCAACAACTTCCGGGCTCGTGGGTGATAGGGGTGTTCGCGTTAACTGGTTCTTCACTGCCCGAACGCAGGCCGGCACGCCACTGTGTTCAAGCCAATACGGTATACCTGAGCACCGCTTGCATGGTCAAACTGACCGAGCAAGCCCCATACCGTTCGGCACGCCCCGGTGCCGCCCGGCGCGCGAGAATCGGGCCCTGCGCACGCTGGCGTGGCGCTTGCACCCGGGAGCTCCGGAACGAAAGGAGCTGTAACCTCGTGCAAAACCTGTTCGGACACAAAGAGGCTCCCCATCACGCGCTTCCGGCGCCGATTGACGCGCTCACTCCCAGCACGCTCTCAACCGCCACGTTCGGCGTCGGTTGATTCTGGACGCCTGACGCCCGGTTCGGGATCGTGCAAGGCGTGTGGAGGACGCGAGTCGGCTACGCGGGAGGGCTGTATCCCGATCCCACGTATCGCCGAATCGGCGACCACACCGAGTGCTTCCAAGTCGACTTCGACCCCGAGGTCATCTCGTACGGGGCGCTCGTGGACCTTGCCTTCGCGTCGCATAACCCGACGTGGAAGGCGCACAAGATGCAGTACGCGTCGCTCGTGCTCGCGCACGACGACGAGCAGCTCGCGACTGCAACGGAGCGCGGCATGCGCGTCGCGGCCAAGATGGGTGCGCTGCTGGCGACGCGAATCGAGCCGCTGTCGCAGTTCTGGCTCGCCGAGGACTACCACCAGAAGTACTACCTGCGAAACGAGCGCGGCCTCGCCGCCGAGTTCTCGGCGATGTTCGAGGGTGATGAGGATGCGCTGCGCGACAGCACCGCCGCCGCGCGCGTCAACGGCTACGTCGCCGGTGATGGCACCCGGTCGCAACTGGCGCGCGAGATCGACTTCTTGGGACTTACCGGGCCCGCACGCACGCGGCTGATCGCACGAGTGGGTATGGCCGAAGGCGACGCCAGCGCGGCCTGCGGCGTGGGCTAGGCGCCGCGATTTCGCTTCGCGTCGTACATGCGCGCATCGGCCTCACGAAGCAGCGTGTCCAAGTCGACAAATGCTGCGCCCGGCTCGCGGCTCGCGGTTCCCAGCGCAGCTGACGCTTCGAAGGGCAGACCCGCGGCCCGGTTGCGCTGAGACAATTCAGCCTCGAATCGAGCGGCCACCGCTTCGTCGGCTCGTTCCCCGCGCGAGAACGACAGAACCGCGAACTCGTCGCCTCCGACCCGCGCGGTGATATCGGACTCGCGAAACGCCGAGCGAACGGCGTCGGCGACGACGACGATCGCCCTGTCGCCAATCTCATGCCCGAACCGGTCGTTGATACCCTTCAGGTCGTCCATGTCGAAGTAGACCGCGGTGACATGCGCGTCACCGGCATCAGCGAGGCGTTTGCGGGCGGCTTCACGAAACGCCCGGCGATTCAGAAGACCCGTGAGGGAGTCGCGGGTCGACAACTCGACGAGGCGTTCCTGGGCGAGGCGGTGCTCGGTGACGTCCCGAACCACCGACAGGATGTACGGCTCGCCACTGATGTCGATCATCTCGCCGGACACCACGCCGGGAAACTCCCGCCCCTCGCTACCGTTGAACTCCGCTTCGAATTCGCGCACAGCCCCGCATTGCTCGAGTTCGGCCAGGTACTGCAAGCGCTTGCTTGAATCGGCCCAGAAGCCGAGCTCGATGGTGGTGTGGCCCACCGCGGCCTCGCGGTCCCGGCTCGCCAGCGCGAGGAATCCCTCGTTCGCCTCGGCGATAAGGCCATCGGAGGCGCGCGTGAGCACGATGCCGTCTGGAAGGTTGTGGAACGCAGCCGCGAAGCGCTGCTCGCTCAGGCGCAGCGCGGCCTCGCTCTTTCGCAGTTCAGCCGCGTCCTTCTCGGCGGCGGCGAAGAGATGGTCGTTGACCATGATGAGCAGGCTCGCCGTCAGCGCGACGAAGAGCACCTGATAGGAGAGGATCACCGCGGTGTCGAACGTCGCCGACTGGAACAGGTCGGTCGCGGTTCTCTCGGCGAGGTCGTGGGCGATGCGCATCGTCGCGATCGCCGTGTACGCGGCCATCACCCATCCGACACCTGCAGTTGCGCTGTGTATCCCGGCGTGGGCGCGTCGCAGCATCAGCCACGCGACCTGTGCTGTCAGAAACGCCAGCGCGACCGACGCGTTGATGTTGCGCGCGGTCAGATCGGGACGGATGACGGCGTAGTACGAGTGCACGGCGGTGAAGAGGGCGAGGAACGCGTAGTTGAAGGTCTGGCGAGACGGCTTGCCGAGATAACGCTCGAGGCCGGCGAGCAGCCAGATCGTCCCCGCAGAGATCAGCACGTTGCCGACCACCATCGAGATGAAGTCGGGGATGGCGCCGCGCAGCGAAATGAGCAGCAGGCCGACCACCTGAGCCGCATAGTCCGCCAGCCACAGACCGATGCCCGGCACCCGGTCGCGATTCTTTGACCACAGCACGCCGATGACACCGGTGCACAGCATCGCGAGCACGATGTAGTTGAGCAACATCGTGCGCATGTCCAGAGAGAACATCTGCCCCCGATCAAGAACAGCACCCACACACCGAAGCGTCTATACCCGTTGAGGCGCTCTCGGCGTCGGGATAGGGTACAGACTGTTCGGGACCGACGACGTGAGGTGACGACATGGTGCTGCGAATCGAGCGATCGGATGACGAGTGGCGCGAGATGCTCTCGGCCGAGGAGTTCCGCGTGCTGCGGCGCGCAGGCACGGAGCCCGCGTTCTCAGGCGCGCTGACCGACGTGACCGAGCCCGGACTGTATGAGTGCGCCGGCTGTGGCACGCTGCTGTTCTCGTCTGAGACGAAGTTTCACTCGGGCTGTGGCTGGCCGAGCTTCTGGGAGCCGGTGACTCCGGACGCCATCACGGAGCATGAGGACGACACCTTCGGCATGCACCGCGTCGAAGTGCGATGCGCGGCATGCGGCGGTCATCTGGGACACGTATTCGGCGACGGGCCCGAGCCCACGGGGCTTCGCTACTGCATAAACTCCGTGTCGCTGGTCTTCCATCCCGGACGACAGCTCGGGCATCCGCAGGAGTAGCGCGGAGGGCACGCCTGCGACGGTACTCGGCACGGGAATTGCGGTGTCACGGGTGTCAGATAGCCATCAGAGAGGCTTGGATGCATCTTTCCGCCCGCATGCGGGGCTTGACCCTGTCGCTCGTCGTGGTGATTGCGCTCGTTGCGGTCGCCGTTCCGACGTGTCGCATGGTCGGCTGCGATATGGATATGGGCGCGATGCCGTTCGTTCCGTTCTCCGGCGCGCATCTGACTTCCGACTGTGGCGGCGAGTGGGCGTTCAGCTCCACGCCCGTCGGGACACTTCCGAGCAGTGCGCTCAACCTTCTGCTGTCGTTGGCCGCAGCGATGGTTGCAGCACTGGTGCTCTTCGGTCCGCAGTTGGCGAGCCGGCCGTTGCTTGCGATGGTGAGCAACCCGCCCCCGCCCCCGGAGCTTCCCCGCGGGGAGCGCTTCCGAGTCTGATTCCTTCTCGTGACCGCACGCCGGCGGGTCTTCGCCTGCGCGCGGATGTCGTCGACCCATCGCAACCGCGGTGTGGTCGGTTGTCCCAACTCACGAGGAGTCACCAGACGTGACAGCTTTGTTCGTATCGATGATCGCACTGGGCCTGGCAACCAGCGTCCACTGCATCTCAATGTGTGGTCCCATGGTCGTCACCTACGCCGTCAAGGGCGCTGAGGGCGAGCACTGGACCCGCAAAGTGGTACCCAATCTCGCCTATCAGGCCGCCAAGATCGTGAGTTACGTGTTGACCGGACTCGTGCTTGGAGGCGTCGGCGTCGCCCTCGCATCCACGCTCAAGGCCATCAGCCCGTGGATCATGTTCGCCGCCGGCGGCTTCATGATCGTTCTCGGACTTGGCATGACCGGCCGCTTTCCCTGGGCTGCGCGCCTCACGCCTCGTCCCCCCAAGTTCCTCATCAGCTCGCTGTCGAAGTTGCGCCGCAAGGCCAAGGCTGATGCCGAGGAGGGCGTCGACTCAATCGCAACTCCGATCTCGTTTGGCCTGCTCACCGGCTTGATGCCGTGCGCGCCGCTCCAGGCGGCCCAGCTCGCGGCGGCCGGCGCCGGCGCGACCATCGGCGGCGGAATCGTTGGCGGGATGCTCGGCGGCGGTGTCGCGATGCTCGCGTTCGGGCTCGGGACCACACCGCTGATGCTCGGCTTCGGCCTGGCTTCGAGCATGATCCCGCGCGAGTGGAAGCATCGCTTGACGCTCGTGCTCGCCATCGTCGTGATGGTGTTCGGGCTCGTGTTCATCAACCGCGCCGCTACGCTTGTCGGCGCTCCGGTGACCTTCAACACCATACGGACCGCGTTCGTCGGCACCGCTCCGGCGCCTGCTGCGGCTCCCGAGTTCACGCCCGGCCCCGACGGCGTGGTCGAGGTACCGCTGACCATCGCGAACACGCAGTACGTGCCCAAGACCGTGAGCATTCCCGCCGACACGCCCGTGCGTCTCGTCGTCGACCGGCAAGAGGACGTCGCCTGCTCGAACCAACTCGTGCTTCCGCAGCTCGGTGTGAGCGTGCCTCTCGCCGACAACGCGGTGACGAAGGTCGATCTCCCGCCGACCAAGGCCGGCTCCTACACCATGACCTGCGGTATGGGCATGATGTCGGGCACGCTGGTAGCGGGTGGCGGCGCGGCGTCGTCCGGTATTCCGGGATCGCCGGTGTTGTGGCTCACGCTCGTCGTTCTCGCGACCGCCGGCGCGCTGTACGCGGTGCGTTCCCGCGGCGTCGTCACGGACACGGGAGCGCGCACCAAGGCGGCCGACGAAACCGCCGTGCTTCTCGGATTCACGCCGTTTCAACTCGTGCTTCTCGTTGGCGGAGTTGCCATCGCTTTGGTGATGGGGCTTGCGCTCGGCGGGTTCTTCTCGTAACCATCAACTCATGAAGGAGATAGATTCCATGACCGAAACCAAGAAGTCGACTAACACGACGCTGCAGATCGTCCTGATCGCGGGCCTTCTCGTAGTGGCGTTCTTCGGCGCATATGCGTTCGCGGGCGCGCGCAACAAGAGTAAGGCGGCAGCGCCCGTGAGCACCGTTGCGGCACCGGGGGCCGTTGCTCCCGCAGGCGGCGCTCCGGCAACCGACGGCTCGGGCACGCCTGCGTGCGCGTGCTGCGGTACCACCGCACCCACCGAAGGTGGCGTCACCGGCGAGCCCGTCGAGGGCACCGCGAAGGTCGCCGACGGCGTGCAGACGATCGACGTGAAGGTCGACGGCACGTACTCGCCCAACGTCATCAAGCTCAAGGCCGGCGTTCCCGCCGAGATCACCTTCGGCCAGAGCAGCGGCTGCACCGCTCAGGTAGTATCGGTCGAGCTCGGAATCTCCGAGGATCTCAGTACCGGTCCCAAGGTCGTGAAGCTTGCTGCGCTGAAGAAGGGAACATACTCATTCTCGTGTGGCATGAGCATGGTCTTCGGCAAGATCGTCGTGGAATAGGTGCGACGATGACTCACAACGATTCGATGAAAGCGGGTGAGCCGGATGCTGCCCGATAAAGAACGTTCCGTCGTGCGCCTGCGCGTGCAGGGCATGCGTTGCCACTCGTGCGAACAGGTTCTCACCGCGTGGTTGAGTGATATCGGCGGCATCGATGCCGTACTCGCCGACCACAAGAGCGGCCAGGTCGTCATCTACGCCGAGCCCAACGTGCCGGTCGACGCGATCATGACCGCCGTCATACGCGCCGGCTTCGTGCCCGGCGAGCCGACCGTGCTCACCGGCGTCGAGGCGGCGGCCGCTGTCGAGATGCCGATCGAAGCCGACCGAACCGAGATCGGCGATGTCGCGCTCATCCTCCAGACAGGCGTCGTCCCCGATAAGGACGAGCCGGCCGCAGAGCCGATGGCCGAGCCCGCGCCGGCCCCCGCTCCGCAGGCCTTGGTCGTGCCGCAGCCTGTTGCTGCACAACCAGCGGCTGTCGTGCCGCAGCCCGAAGTCGCGCCTGAGCCGATTGCTGCGACGCCCACAGCCGTGGCGCCTGCAGTCGTCGCGCCGGCCGAAACCGAGGAGCCGCAGGCGGCCGCCGATGAGGCCGCGGACCAGCCGAAGTATCGGCGGCTGAAGCTGAGCGCCCAGGGCATGCACTGCGTGTCCTGCGACCGACTCATCACGATGCACATGCTCGCCGTCCCCGGTGTGGCCGCTGCGATCGGCGAGTATGCCGACCGCTCGGTCACCGTGTTCCTGCACGGCGAGGTGCCGCTCGAGGAGCTCGCAGCCGCGGTCGTAGCTGCGGGATTCACGCCGGGCAAGCCCTTCGTTCGAGGCATGGCGCTGGTCAGTGCGCTGCCGGGCGAAGAGCCGACATCGCCGCAGGACACCATCGCGATGGCGCCCGTCGCGGCGCGCTTCGCCGAGCCCGTCCCTCCGCTGCCGCCGATCGTCGTGGCGGCCCCGGTGGTCAACGTGCCGACGCCCGCACAGGCGCCGGTTCCTGCACCCGAGTCCGCACCTGCGGTCGTTCCGGTCGCCGCGGCGCCCGCTCCTGCAACGCCCGCACCGACAGCGGCCGCTTCGATTCCGGTCGCCGAGACGGTTGTGGCCGCTCCCGCCGCCGCCACCGCACCGACCGCACCCGAGGTAGGCGCCGCGCGCGTCTCGGCAGCCGCTGCAGCATCCGCTGCGATGGCAGCCCGTGTCGCTCGGATGGGCGTCGCCGTGCCAGTGGCACCGGAGCCGCAGGTCGCTCCGGTCGCACCCACGCCTGAGCCGACGCCAGTACCCGCACCCGCACCCTTATCTGCACCGGAGCAGCAGCCCACGTCCGAGCCCGCGACGACGCCGGAACCTGCCGTCGTCGTCGCTGAGCCTGAGCCCACCGCATGCCCCGTGGTTCCTGAGGAGCCTGCTGTGGAGCCGTCGACGCCGGTAGCGACCGAGGCCGCACCCGAGCCGCCGCTGGCAGTCGAGCAGCCCGCTGCTGTCGTCGCCACCGCCGAGGCCACTTTCGGCGTCGGTGGTATGACGTGCGCGTCGTGCTCGGCGATCATCGAGAAGGTGCTCGGCAAGACAGAGGGCGTCTCGGAGGCGACCGTCAATCTAGCGATGGAGCGCCTCCACGCAACGTACGACTCGGCGGTCATCGATGCAGCTGGCATCAAGGCGACCGTCGACGGGCTGGGCTACACCGCCACGCTCCTGTCGACGACTGAGCCGCAGGCCGAGACGGATGCGGATGCAGCGCCGGCCCAGACCGCGGCCGGACGCGTGACCCTCGACATCACCGGCATGACGTGCGCGTCGTGCTCGGCGATCATCGAGAAGGTCGTCGGCCGTATGCCGGGCGTCGAGCGCATCGCCGTCAATCTCGCGACCAACACCGGAGTCATCGACTTCGATCCGACCGTCACGGGCATCGACGAGATCATCACAGCGATTCAGGACACCGGTTATGGCGCGACCGTGAAGGTCGAGGCCGTGCTTGGCTCCGACGCCGCCGATCAGCAGGCGGAGTTGCGTGCGAAGGCGTATCGCGGAGAGCTCGCGATGTTCTGGTTCGCAGTGGCCATGTCGGTCCCACTGTTCCTGATCGCCATGGTGCCGCCGTTCATGGAGCTCGTTCCGCTCAAGCTCGCCGAGCTGCTGGCGGACAGCGTGGGCGGCGCTTGGTCACCGATGCTCGTATCGAAGTACGTCATGTTCCTGCTCGCCACGCCGGTTCAGTTCATCGCCGGCTGGCGGTTCTACAAGGGCGCCTACCACGCGCTCAAGCGGCTGACGGGCAACATGGATCTGCTCGTCGCCATCGGCACCACCGCGGCCTACGGTTACTCGGCAGCCGCCACGTTCGTGCCGTCGCTTCAGATGGAGCCGGCGTTTTACGAGACGTCGGCGCTGCTCATCACCTTCGTACTCATGGGCAAGCTGCTTGAGGCGCGCGCCAAGGGCCGCACCTCCGATGCGATCAAGAAGCTCATGGGCCTTGCCGCCAAGACCGCGCGAGTCGTGCGCGGAGGCGAAGAGGTCGACGTCCCCGTCGAGCAGGTCTTCGTCGGCGACATGATCGTTGTTCGTCCGGGCGAGAAGATTCCGGTCGATGGCGTCGTGACGTCGGGGTCGAGCGCTGTCGACGAGTCGATGCTCACGGGTGAGCCGATCCCGGTTGAGAAGAACGCCGGAGACCAGGTCATTGGAGCCACCATCAACAAGCTCGGGACGTTCATGTTCCGCGCAACGAAGGTCGGTGCCGACACCGCGCTGGCGCAGATCGTCCGGCTCGTCGAGGACGCGCAGGGCAGCAAGGCGCCGGTCCAGCGTTTCGCAGACCGCATAAGCGCGGTCTTCGTACCGATCGTCATCGGTGCGTCGCTTCTTACGTTCCTGTTCTGGGCGTTCGCCGGCCCGGCGATCTTCGGTGCCGAGCCCGTGCCCGAGATGGCGTTCTTCCTGTTCCAGCCCATCCTCATGGCCGCCGCCGCAAACGGGTGGTGGACGGCTGCCCTGCTCGCGGGTATCGCCGTCGTCGTCATCGCCTGCCCCTGCGCGTTGGGGCTCGCGACGCCCACAGCGATCATGGTCGGCACCGGCCGAGGTGCTGAGAACGGCATCCTCATCAAGTCCGGTGACGCCCTCGAGACCGCCTATCGGATCTCGGCGATCGTCTTCGACAAGACCGGTACGCTCACGCATGGCGAGCCCGAGGTCACCGACGTCGAGCTGGCCGACGGCCACGACACCAACCGCATGTTCGGCTTCGCCGCGGCGCTCGAGAAGAACTCCGAGCACCCGTTGGCCGAGGCGGTCGTAGCGCACGCCAAGTTGCGCGGCATCGAGTTCGCCGATGTCGAGGGCTTCTCGGCGATTCCGGGTCACGGCGTCGAAGGCACCGTCAACGGCATGCACGTCGCGTTCGGCAACCGCAAGCTCATGGTCCGCGAGGGTATCGACGTGAGCGCTTATGCAGACCGCATAAGCGAGCTAGAGGGCGAGGGCAAGACCGTCATGCTCGTGGGTGTGAACCGCGAGAAGCTGGCCGGCATGATCGCGGTCGCTGACACCGTCAAGCCCAACTCCGCCGAAGCCGTCGCCTCTCTGCAGGAAAGCGGCGTGAAGGTCTTCATGATCACCGGCGACAACCGCCGCACGGCCGAAGTCATCGCCGCGCAGGTGGGAATCCCCGCCGACCACGTGCTTGCCGAGGTGCTCCCCGAGCACAAGGCCGAGGAGGTCGCGCGGCTTCAGGCTGACGGCCTCGTGGTCGCGATGGTCGGAGACGGCATCAACGACACGCCGGCGCTCGCTCAGGCCGACGTGGGAATCGCCATGGGTGCGGGTACCGACGTGGCCATGGAGACCGGCGGCATCGTGCTCATCAAGAACGACCTGCGCGACGCCGTGACCGCGATCGACCTCTCCCGAGCCA
>JAAXWY010000013.1 GCA_013334745.1 Coriobacteriia bacterium | reverse complement strand
GAAGGCGTACGCACGTATCTCGGCATGTATCAGTACGCGCGCAACCTCGAGCTCCTCTACGAGACCCCTGCCGAGCTTCCCATCGACGTGGCCCCTCCAAAGCACAACCTGCAGGCGATGCTGCGACGCGTCGCTCGCAGTGGCAGGACCGTGCTCACCGAGGAGGAGTCGAAGCGCTTCATCACCACTTACGGCTTCCCGGTCATCGCGCAGGTCCTCACCGACAACCTCGAAGAGGCACTTGCGGCGGCGAAGAAGATCGGCTATCCGGTGGTGCTCAAGATCGTCTCGCACGACATCACCCACAAGAGCGCCGCCGGCGGTGTGGAGGTGGGCGTCTGCTCTCCCGCCGATCTCGAGTCGGCGTACTCGCGAATGATGAAGCGGGTCAAGAAGCGTGCACCCAAAGCCGTCATCGAGGGCGTAGCGGTGCAGCAGATGGTCCGCGAGGTCGACTACGAGTTGATCCTCGGGATGAAGCGGGATCAGCAGTTCGGCTCGGTGCTCGTGTTCGGCGCCGGAGGGGTTGGCGCCGAAGGACTCGCCGACTTCGCCGTGGGCCTGCCACCGCTCAACCAGACGCTCGCACGCCGCATGATGGAGGAGACCCGCATCTTCAAGACGCTCGTGTCGCCTCGCAAGGGCGTTGTGGCGCCACGCGTTGAAGAACTCGAAGAGCTGCTGACGATGCTCTCGAACATAGTCGTCGACTTCCCCGAGATATCCGAGATCGACATCAATCCGATTGTCATCGCGGGGGGCAAGGCGCAGGCGGTCGACGCACGCATCGTCGTCGATCAGTGTGTGCTCGATGGCAAACCCAAGTTCCCGCACCTCGTCATCACGCCGTATCCCACACGCTACGTCACGCCGTGGAGACTTTCGGACGGCACAGATGTCATCTTGCGGCCGATACGGCCCGAGGACGAGCCGATGGAAGCGGAACTGCTCGCCACCACGTCCGAGGAGACGCTGCGGGGCCGCTTCCTCGGCAACCTCGTCAACGTATCCCACGAGATGCTCGTGCGGTTCACCAACATCGATTACGACCGTGAGATGGCGATCGTTGCCGAGTACACCAAGGGCAAGAAGAAGCGGATCATCGGAGTGGCTCGGCTGATGGGCGAGGCGGATCGTGGCCGCGGTGAGTTCGCGGTGCTCGTGCACGATGAGTTCCAGGGTCGCGGGCTCGGGTTCAAGCTGACCGACGTCATCATCGGCATCGCTCAGGAGAAGGGTCTGCGAGAGATCAGCGGATTCATCGACTCGAACAACCGCCGCATGCTGCGCGTCGTATCCGAGCTCGGGTTCGTCGAGGAAGGCACACTCGACTGCGTGACCTCTGTCAGGCTCACGCTCGAGTAGACCCGCTCACCCACGCGGTCTCACTCGGGCTACCATGGAGTCACGCAGTGTCGTCCCTCCCGAGCGAGGATCCGGTATGCACTCCGATGAGGTCTACATGGCGTTGGCGCTCGCGCAGGCACGCGCGGCCGGCGAGATCGGCGAGGTGCCGATCGGCGCTGTCGTCGTCTGTGACGGCGCTGTCGTCGCTAGTGGCATGAATCGCCGTGAGGTCGACCACGACCCCGCAGGCCACGCTGAGTTCCTCGCGATTCGCGATGCCGCCTCAAAGCTCGGCCGCTGGCGCCTCTCGGACTGCACCGTCTACGTGACGCTCGAGCCGTGCCCGATGTGCGCGGGGCTCATGCATCAGGCCCGCATCGCGCGCTGCGTGTACGCGGCGCCCGACCCCAAGGCCGGTGCGCTCGGCACTCTGTACGACCTGTCGAGCGACGAGCGCCTCAACCATCGCTTCGAGGTGAGCACGGGAGTTCTCGCCGATGAGTCCGCAGAGCTTCTGCGCGACTTCTTCCGGCGACTGAGGGAGGAGCGGCAGTGATGTCCTTCGTCGAGCGTTTCGCCGGCGCGCGTGGGCGCCGCTCGGCTGCTGCGCGGTTTGCGATGCTGGCACGTGCCGGGTTACTCGCAGCCGTCCTCGCTGTCGCGGCCGTCTCGCCGACCGCGGCCCTCGCCAAGGACTTCTCGATCGGGTCGATCTCCATCGAGTCGACCGTCGCGCCCAACGGCGACCTGGCCGTCGTCGAGCATCGTGAGGTCACGTTCGATGGCCAGTTCAGCTGGGTCGAGTGGGACCTGCGCGAGACCGGTTCACAGGGCATCGAGGTCGTGGGCGTGACGGCGATCCGCAACGGCATCGAGCAGGATCTCGAGCTCGTCGACGGCACGGCGTTCGGAACCGGCACGTACTCGGTTGTCGACGACGGTGGCGGCGTGACGGCGCACGTGGCGTTCTCAGCGCTCGACGAGACCATCGAGTACCGCATCGAGTACGTGGCCCGCGGCGCGGCGAAGCGCTACGCCGACACCGGCGAGCTGTACTGGCAGTTCGTGGGCGACCGGACGTCGCTTTCCGCCGGGCCGGTGAACGTGACGATCGCGCCCCCCGCAGCCGTGAGCAAAGAGCAGGTCCGAGCCTGGGCGCACGGACCGCTGACGGGCACCGTCGACATCGCAGCCGATGGTGCGGTCACGCTTGCAGTGCCCGAGCTGCCGGCGAACACGTTCGTCGAGGCACGCGTGCTGTATCCCGCCGAGGCGCTTGCGGCCGCAGCGGTCATCGACGAACCGCGCCTGCAGGCGGTGCTCAACGAGGAAGCGAAGTGGGCCAACGACGCCAACTACACGCGAATCAAGGCGCGCGTTCAGGTGTGGCTGGCGATCGGCATCCCCGCGCTTCTGTCGCTCGGCGGCGTGATCTTCGCGCTGTGGGCGTTCCTCGCGCATGGCAAGGAGTACCGCTCGTCGTTCGCCGGCGAGTACCTCCGAGAGGATCCGCGCCCGGATCTCTCGCCCGGTGTCATCGGCTCGCTGTGGCGGTTCGGTACGCCAAACGCCTCGGATGTGGCTGCCACACTCATGGACCTCGCCGATAAGAAGGTCGTCTCGCTGAAGCAGATCGTGGTTCAGACCGATGGATTCCTCGGAATGGGGGCCAAGGAGGAGCCGAGCTTCGAGCTGGGACTCAATCCAACGCCACCCGACGGCGTCGTCCAGCCCACCGACAAGCTCCTGCTCGACCTGCTCTTCGAGACCATCGGAGCGGGCGGGATCGTCACGCTCGACGAGATCAAGAGCTACGCGAAGGACAACCCCAAGTCCTACACCGATGACCTCAAGGCCTGGTATGACGCGTGTGAAGCGCAAGCCGATACGCTCGGGATGTTCGAGGGGAACAGCTGGTCGTGGCGCGTGGGCATCGCGTTTCTTGCCGGCACCGTGGGCGTGGTCGGGTTCTTCGCAACTGTGATCGGCGAGAGTGTCGTGCCGGTCTGCGTGGCGGTTCCCGGGACCGCGATCATCGCACTCATCGCAACCAAGATGACGCGACGCAGCCGCGCGGGTAACGACCTCTACGCGCAGTACAAGGCGGTCGAGAAGTACCTCAAGGACTTCGGTCGGCTCGACGAAGTACCGCCCGCGTCCATCGTGTTGTGGAACCGCTTCCTCGTGCTCGCCGTGACGTTCGGCATCGCAACTCAGGTGATAGAGCAGATGCGGGTCAAGATGCCCACGCTCGTCTCCGATCCCGCGTTCCAGACAACCTACTGGTGGGTGTATGCGGGCAGCGGCTACGGCTCGCCGGTCTCATCGCTTGCGGGCGGGTTCGCCAGTGCGTCGAGCATCGCCAGCAGCGAGATGTCGTCGTCGAGCGGCGGCGGCGGCGGGTTCTCGGGTGGCGGCGGAGGCGGAGGCGGAGGCGGCGGGTTCTCGGCAGGCTAGGAGCCGCTCGAAGTCAGCGTCTTCTCGGCCGCGGTCAAGGTGCGCTTGCCGGCGGCAGCCGACTCCATGTCGGCCCACGGATCGACGCCGGCGGCGATGCGCTCGAGGACGCGTGCGGTGGTGATCGCGCGGATGTCGAGGTCGTCGGTGAGCTCGGCCCATGCCAACGGCGCCGAGCACGACGGACCCGACAGGTTGCGAGTCGAGTACGGCGCGACCGCGCTCGCACCTTCGGCGTTGCGAAGGTAGTCGAGGAAGATGCGGCCGTCGCGTGCGCTCTTGGCCATCTTGCCCACGAGCAGATCCGGGTTCGCGACGACGAGCCTGTCGACGATGGCTTTGGCGAGCGCCCGTATACGCACGAACTCCCACACCGGCTCGATGGGGATCGTGACGTGCAGCCCCTAGCTGCCGGTCGACTTCACGTAGACCGCGAAACCGAGCGCGTCACACTGCGTGCGAACGATGCGTGCGGCTTCGCAGATCTGCGGCCAGGTCACGCCGGGACCGGGGTCGAGGTCGAAGACGATGCGGTCGGGGCGCGTCAGCCCATCGACGTGGGAGAGCCAGGTGTGGATCTCGAGCGCACCCATCTGCGCGAGCGCGACGAGCCCCTCTGCCGTGTCGACGACGAGCAGCTCGTCGGGATTGGGGTGGCCGGTGAGCGTGTGCGATACGGTGCGGATGCTGGGTGACAGGCCTGCGTCCGGATGCCGCTGGTAGAAGCAGGCGCGCCCATGGCCGACGGGACAGCGCACGAGCGTCAGCGGCCTGCCGGCGATGTGCGGCAGCATCGTCGGCGCGGCAGCGGCGTAGTACTCGGCGAGCGCGAGCTTCGAGAAGTCGGAGTCGGGGAAGAGCGGCTTATCCGGGTTGGTCAGCTTCACGCCGAGCAGCTCGGTCGGCTTGCCGTAGCTCTCGCGCTTCGAGCGGGGTGCGGGCTTTGCGGCGTCGGAGCCGGGAACGGTTGCACCTGCGGTCGCTCCGGCAGCGATGGGTGCGACGTCGTCCGCGTCGGCGCTGGGCTGCTCGCGAACCACCTCGGCGGCGGGCTTGTCCTCGCGTACGCCGAGAAACACCGGCTGGCGCAAGACGCCCTCACTCGTCCACTCGCGAAACGCCGCCTCGATGACGAGCGTCGGCTCGACCCAGTGCACGACGTGGCCCGACACGCGAGGCACCGCCGAGAACGGCGAGTCTTCGCGCCCGAGCCCGCCGAGCCGCTCGGTGAGCGCCGCCAGCGTGGCATCGTCGAATCCGCTGCCGACGCGTCCTGCGTACACCAGCTCGCCGCCCTCGTACGCACCGACCAGCAGGGAGCCCAGCGCGCCGCGCGATCCCTGCCCCTCGGTGTAGCCGCCCACGACGAGTTCCTGAGTGTGGCGGCACTTCACCTTCTGCCAATCGCGGCCGCGTCCGGCAACGTAGCGGCTGTCGGCCCGCTTGCAGACGACACCCTCGAGTCCCGCCGAGCACGCGTGGGCGTACAGCTCGCGCGCGCTGCTGTCGATATGGTCGGCGTAGCGCAGTCGCGAGGTCGGGCCCTCATCGGCGAGCAGCGTCCGCAGCAGCTCCTTGCGCTGAGCGAGCGGCATGTCACGCAGGTCGTGCCCGTTGAGGACCAGCAGGTCGAAGGCGGCGAAGGCGATCTTCTCGGGATGTGCGCCGAGTGCGCGCTGCAGCAGTTCGAAGCGCGAGACGCCGTCCTTGTCGAAGACCACGGCCTCGCCGTCGAGCACCGCCGAGACGGCCGGCAGACCCTCGACCGCGCGACACAGCGGCGCGAAGCGGTCCGACCAGTCGGCGTGGTTGCGCGTGAACGCCCGCCCGCGCCCATTCTCCAGCGCGAGCACGAGCCGGTACCCGTCGTACTTCGCCTCCGCGATCCACCCGTCGCCCTCAGGCGCCGTCTCGACCAGCGTCGCAAGTTCGACGTCGATAGGGAGGGGCAGCGCATCGAGGGGTTTGGGGGGTCGCGAGGGGTTTGGCTTGGATGGGTTGGCTGCTGCGCGGGGACGCCGGGCCCGACTCGGCGGAATGCTCGCAGGCTCATCAGCTTCGGGAGCGCGAGCGGCCGACGCCGGGACCCGTTCCGGCGTGTCCGACCCCGCAGCCGCGCCCTCACCATGCGCGACCTCGTCGATCGACCGCCCGCTGATCGCACTGTCGGGCATCTCGGCGACGACGTCGAACTCCTCGTGCGGGCGGACGAACTCATCCTTCTCCTTGATGAGCAGCCAGTTCTCGCGCTTCTCGCCCGGCCGCGGACGCATGCGCACGAGCACCCATCGGCCGGTCAGCTTCTCACCCGCGAGTTCGAACTTCAGGTCGCCCTTCTCCAGCGCGGCATGCGGCTCGTGCACCGGCGTCCATGTGCCGTGATCCCACACGATCACGGTGCCGCCGCCGTACTCGCCGACAGGGATGGTGCCTTCGAAGCCACCGTACTCGAGCGGATGATCCTCGACGTGAACCGCGAGCCGCTTCTCGTGCGAGTCGTACGACGGTCCTTTGGGAATCGCCCACGACAGCAGCACACCGTCGAGCTCGAGGCGGAAGTCGTAGTGCAGCGCCCTCGCCGCGTGCTTCTGCACGACGAACTTCAGCGCGGGCGCGTCGGGAGCCGGCTCGGCGCCCGAGGGCTCGGGCGTGGCCGAGAAGTCGCGCTTGCGCCGATACTCCTCGAGCGGCACGGGGCAGCCGTCCTACTCGGCGACGGCGCGTGAGCCGCCACGCGCCACACGCGCGTCTTCGACGCTTCGCTTGAGCAGCTCCATGATGTCGACGACCTCACCCATGGGCTCGGGTTCGGGCTCGTCAACCGTCACGGTCTCGCCCTCGGACTTGCGTCTGATGAGGTCGAGCAGGTCGTCGTGGTAGGTATCGTGGTAGGCTGCCGGATCCCAGTCGCTCTCGATCGTTGCGACCAGCTGACGCGCGAGTGCAAGCTCGGCATCGGTCACGCCGAGTTCGGCCAGATCGCTGCCGGGCAGGTCGAGCGCAGCACTCTCACGGAGCTCGTACGGATAGCGCAGGACCTCGAGCAGGATCGCATCGCCTTCAGGGATGAGCGCGCAGAGCCGTTGGCGCGAGCGGATCACGATCTGCGCCACGGCGATTCGCCCCGACGCCCGCAGCGCTTCGCGCAACAGCGCGTACGCCTTGTTGCCGGCCTGCTCGGGCGCGAGAAAGTACGGCGTGTCGAGGAACTCCGGCGCGACGTCACTCGCGCATACCGCGCCAAGCACGTCGATCGTGCGCGTGGCCTTCACGTTGGCCGAGGCGATCTCGGCGTCGGTGAGAGTCACCCGGCGGCCGTCCTCGAACTCGTAGCCCTTGACGATGACCTCCCAGGGAACCTCCTCGCCGGTAGCTTCGTTCACGCGCTTGTTGCGCACCGGCGAGAGGTCACGCGAGTCGATGAGGTGAAACGAGAGTTCGCGTGGCGCGACCGCCGAGAACAGCCCGACGGGAATCGTCACGAGCCCGAACGAGATGGTCCCTTTCCAGATGGCCCGAGGCATCGTCGATCAGCGCCCGAGACCGAGCCACGTGCCCGCGTAGTACCCCACCACCGCGACCACGCTGTTGAGCGTCGTTCCCCAGATCATGTCGATGACGGTGATGCCCACCGGCCAGTTGGCGATCGTCGATAGGTTGGTGAGGTCGTAGGTCGCGTACGCCACGAACCCGAAGAGAGCACCGCGCCACAGTGCGCCAAGTACCGCGCCCTCACGGATACCCGGGATGACGGCGAGTGCGATGAGGCCGACGAGATACACGAGGTAGAAGGCCGCTGCTACCCCCACGTCAGGCTTGGGCTTGAGAAGTGATCCGAGAGCAGGCTGGTAGAGGCGGGGTACCGCCGTGGAGAGCCATATGAAGTCCATCGCGAAGAACGCGACGGTACAGGCCAGATAGAGTCCTGCGAGCTTGCCGATCGACATGGGTCCTCCCAAGTGACTCCTGCGGACAGAACCTACCGGTGAAACGGGCTAGGCGTTGTCGATTGCGTCTTTCAGCGCTGCGGCGTCCGCGTCGACCATCTGCTTCGCGAACTTCTTGGCCTTCTTCATGAGGCGCTCGGCGCCCGCGTCGAATGTCGCATCCGCGATGAGGATCACGCCGGCCTGTCCCGGTTCGAGCGTATCGGCAAGGTCCTTGACGGCACCCCGGCCGATGTTCTTGACCACGTTGCCGATTCCGGCCCCGATTGCCGCACCGGCGGCTGCGGAAACCAGGATGGACGGCGGGAAGATCAGACCGAACACGGCGCCTGCGATGACGCCGGCCTTCGCTCCGGTACCGCGCTGCGTGGCGTCGGTGTTGAGGACCTTGACCTTGCCCTCCGCGGTCTTCTCGAAGACGGCCGACTCGTACGTGCCAATCCACTTCTCGTGGTGAGCTGCCTTGATCATCTCGAAGTCGCCCATCGCCTCCGTGGCGTCGCCGTAGAGCCCTGCATACACGATGAGTCCGTTCACGTCAGTCATGATTGTTCTCCTTAGAGTGTCGCGTGACGACGATGCGCCACGCTCAAGCGGCTAGTTGCCGGAATCGTTCGAGTAGTCCGGCTCGGGGATGAAGACGGACAGCAGGAAGCTCACGACGCTGATCACGATTCCGCCCCAAAACGCGGGCCAGAAGCCCTCGATCGACAGTCCCACGCCCGGAATCACGTTCGCCCAACTCGACGCGAGCATGAGTGTCCCCGCGTTGATCACGAGGATGAACAAGCCAAGCGTCGCGACGATCAGACCGCACGAGAGGAACTGCAGGATCGGACGGATGATCGCGTTAACGAAGCCGAGGAACACGGCGACGACCGCGAGCGTCAGCAAGGTGCTGCTTCCGGCCGCTACGTCGATACCCGGGACGAGCAACACGGCGGCCGCTACCGCGGCAGCCGTCACAACCCAGCGAGCCAAGAGCCTGATCCACATCGCCTATCGTCTCCTTGTGGTCGAATCGATCCTTCGTGAAGTGCATCCCCATTGCTGCAGCGGGCGAACCCACCATGTGTTCGTGTTGCCCACGTCGGGAATAGTACAGTGAACGACGGGTGACTGCCGCCCTGAAGACTGACGAGGATAGGGGAGCCATGAGCAGCGATCATGACAACCAGGAGACCATCAAGGTCGAGCCGGCCGTTGAGCCCGATGACATGGATGCGTTGCGTGCCGAGGTCGAGCGCCTGCGCGCCGAGAACGAGGCGCTGACGGCTCGCCCGGCCGCGAAGGACGGCTCGCACATGGGCCGTCGTATCGCGTCGGTTGTGTTTGTCCTGCTCGGCGTGTTGATGTTCGGCATGGCGGTCAGCGCCGTGTGGCTGAACCGGACCGTCATGGACGAGGATCGATGGGTCGCGACGGTCGCGCCGCTCGCGCAGGACGTCTCGATTCAGAACTACGTTGCTGCGAAGGCCTCTGAGACGATCATCAGCAGCGTCGATATCCAGGGCTACGTGGGCAAAGCGCTGCAACCGCTTCCGGAGCAGGCGCAGATCCTCGCGCTTCCGATCACGGGAGCCATCAACAACCTCATCACGGAGTCAGCCACCAAGGTCGTACGCTCCGAGCAGTTCTACACGCTATGGGTCCAGATGAACCGCTACGCGCACAAAGCGTTTATCGCGGCGATCAGCGACAAGTCGACCGGAATCATTCAGAAGTCCGGTGGAACCATCACGCTTGAGACCGCAGTTCTGGTTGATGCCGTGAAGACCGCGCTTGTTGCAAAGGGTCTCGGCTTCGTCAGCAACATCAACATCCCGCTGAAGAACCAGAGCATCGTGCTCGTGGACTCACCGGAGCTCGTGCAGCTCGGCATCTTGATTCGCTTCATGAACACGACCGCCCTGATCCTGCCGCTGCTCGCGCTTGGGCTGATGGCCGGTGGTGTCGCGATCGCCGTCGACAGACGCAAGGCTGTTCTGTGGGTCGGCATCGGGATCACCGCGGCGATGGTCATCCCGCTTGAAGCCATCTACTTCGCAGCCGTGCCGTTCGCCAAGACCGCGTACCAGCTCGGTGGCATGCCGCAAGCAGCAGCTCAGGCCGCCTACACGATCGTCTTCCGCAACCTGATCTCAGCACACCAGTTGTTCGCGTTTGTCGGTCTGGTGTTCGTCGCCGGCGCAATCCTGGCTGGCCCCAACCGCTTCGCGACGCAGTTGCGCAACGGGTTCCAGCACGGTCTGGCGAGCATTGGCCCGGACTGGGACTTCGGTCCCGTTGGCGAGTGGATCGATGTGCACGCGAGTGGCATGCGCGTCGCCGGAATCATCGGCGCGGTGGTCATTCTGCTCGTGTCACCGGCCCGCTCCATCGCGACGATCGTGTGGCTCGTGGTCGCGGTCATCGTATGGGTGGCGCTCATCGCGCTGTTCGGGCGGCCGCGTCCCACGGCTCGTACCGAAGAGCCTGCTGACGCCGAGTCGCCCTCGGCCGCATAGCGCGACTCGCTTCGCGTTGCCGCTGCCTGCCGAGGTCGCTATACTCGCGGTTGCACTTCTCGGCGGGCGCGCTCGTCGAGGGGTAACGTGGAGAGTTGTCCGAGTGGTTTAAGGAGCACGACTGGAAATCGTGTATGCGGCGTTAAACCGTATCCAGGGTTCGAATCCCTGACTCTCCGCCATCTGCGCTCACAGAAGCGGCCGGTAATCATCCGGTCGCTTCTTGCGTTCCGTGGCACGCGGCGGCTGATACACTCGATTCACCGCCGAGAGGAGCTCGCCGTCGTGAAGCCAGCCATCCGTGCCGCACGTGCGTGCGCTGCCGCGAGTCTTGTGTTCTGCGCGTTTGGTGCGTGGATGGCCTCTGCGTGCGGCGGGACCGCCTCGGCGTCGCCGATGCCCCGGGGGCCAGGCGTCGCGGTGGCATCCGAACTCGCCCCGGCGACGCAGCTCGCCACGCCCACGGTACCCGTATCCGTGACGGTCTCGCGCTCGTTTATCGTGACGGGCGCGGTCTCATCCGCCGAGGCCACAGGCGTGACGTTGACGTGCTACCGACGCGTGGGGGACGCATGGGTACCTGAGGAGCCCGTCTCGGCAACCGTTGCGACCGCAGACGCAGGCGCGTACTACTCGGCGCCGCTCGCTCTGCGGACCGCTGGCTCGTGGGTCGTCGTTGCGTCGGCCGCAGCTGTCCCCGAGCCGTCAGCCTCCCCGACGAGCAGCGTGATTCGCGTCTCCACTCGAGCCGATGCGATCGTATGGAATCGCGATGGTGTCCTCACGACACCCGAGCGTATGGCCTATCGGCTCGATGCTCGCCAGATGATCGTCTCCACCGGCGCGACGCTGAAGTCCAAGGCGGGCACGACGACCGTGTACGAGTACCGTGACGGCGACTGGGTCGCGCTCCTGTCGACTCCCAGCCGATTCGGGCGCAACGGGCTGTGCTCGGGCATCAAGCGCAGGCGTGGCAACGGCACGACGCCCACCGGTATCTGGCTGATGCCGGACTACGTGTTCGGGCAGTATCCCAAGAAGCTCGGCGGCACTCGTTTGAAGTACCGAAACATCACGAGCCGGTCGTGGTGGTCCTCGGAGCGAGGCGCCTACTACAACACCTGGGTCAGCCGAGCTCGGCGGGTCGACGGCGAGCACCTCATCGACTACAAGACCGCCTATGAGTACGCGCTGTCGACGGGCTACAACGCCAAGCCCAACGCTAGCGTGTACGGGCGTGGGGCGGGCATCTTCCTGCACGTCTGGAGCGGACCCACGACGTCGGGATGCGTGTCAGTCTCGCGTGCGACCATGCAGCGTGTGTTCAGAATGCTCGATCCCGAGAAGCGACGCGTCTACGCGATCGGGACACTCGGTACGAGCGTCACCAACATAGAGCGGTACTGACGTGACGCGCCCCAGGCACTCGGAGGTGTTCGTGTTCAGGGGTCCATCGACCACGCGTTCGCTTCGCATCGCGGTTCTTGGGGCGCTGCTCGCGCTCGCGCTACTTGGCAGTGGATGTTCCGAGCAGTTGTTCCGCCCGCGGGCCGCTGCGCCTACGGGCTTCGTATCAGCTACGGTTGACCGAGTGGTCGACGGTGACACCGCGGTGTTCGAGGTCAAGAACGTGGGTCTCGAGAAGGTGCGCTTCATCGGCGTCGATACGCCGGAGAGTACGACGCAGCACGAGCCTTTCGGCGAGGAGGCGGCGGCGTATACGCGTGGCGTCTTGTCGGAGGGACGCGAGGTCTATCTCGAGTTCGACCAGGGCCAGCGCGACCGCTACGGGCGCCTGCTCGCCTACGTCTGGCTGGAGGCACCGGCGGCCACGTCGGATGCGGAGACGCGAGCGAAGATGCTCAACGCCAAACTCGCGCTCGACGGCTATGCGCAACAGATGACGATCTCGCCCAATGTGAAGTACGCAGACCGATTCCGCACGTACGCCGCCGAGGCCCGCGAGGCGCGTCGGGGTCTGTGGGCCGAAAGCGCGCCCAAATAGCGGAGGATCCGAGCCCGGCTAGTCCTTGGGTGGGCGGTGCATGATGTCGACGATCGCGCGCAGCTTGCTGTCTTTGCCCTTGCGCTCGGCGGCAAGCTGCTCGCGCTTCTTGGGGTCGAGCATGTCGGCCACGCGGGCCGCGAGGTCCTTGGGCGTGAACGGCTTGGTCATGTAATCGGTGATCCCCGCTGATGTCGCCTTGAGCTGCTGCTCGAAGTCGCCGACGGCCGAGAGGTGGATGACCGGGATGTCGGCGGTCTCGGGGTTCTCGAGCAGTTGCTTGCGCGCCTCGCGCCCGTCCATGTGCGGCATCATGATGTCGAGCAGGATGAGATCGGGCTTGTGGATCTTGGCCTCGGTCAGGCATTCGCGCCCATCGTAGGCGGGGAAGACGGTGTAGCCACGCGCTTCAAGCGTCGTGGTGACCAGCTTCACGATCGAGGGTTCGTCGTCGACGACCAGGATCTTGGCAGACATGTTCGGTGCCCCTTCCTTAAGACTCGGACTGCGTGGTGAAGAACTCCTCGACTGTCGCGACGAGGTCTTTCGGGGTGAACGGCTTGCAGATGTAGTCGACGGCTCCGGCATCGAGGCCGGTCTGCTGCTCACTGGCTTGCGCCTTGGCCGTCAGCATGAAGATCGGGATGTTGGCGGTCGCCGGGTCGGCCTTGATGCGCCGGCATGCTTCATAGCCATCGAGCGCCGGCATCATCACGTCGAGGAGGATGAGGTCCGGCAGCTCGGCTGCGGCCACGCTGACGGCGGAGAGTCCGTCGGAGGCCTCAAGCACCTCGAACCCGTGCGACCGCAGCGAGAACGCGATGAGCTTCAAGATGTGCGGCTCGTCATCGACGGCGAGGATGCGTTTCACTGGTGCACCTCCGCGTTGCGGCCCACGAGCACGGCTTCGACCTCGCGGGCGAGCCCATCGAGGGTGATCGGCTTGTTGAGCAGGTGGGTCGCCAGATCGAGCAGACGAACGCGCTCCGGATCGATGCGATGCGCCGTCATGACCACCACGGGTACGTGGGCCCATTCAGGCGTCGTCTTCACGCGCTGGATGAGGTCGTAGCCGTCCATCTTGGGCATCTTGAGGTCCGTGACGATGATGTCGGGTATCCGCTGCTCCAGCGACGCGATCGCCTCGGTGCCGTCGTAGGCTGCGGCGACCGCGAAACCCTTGCGCCGCAGCGTCTCGGAGAGCAACTGCACGATCGAGTGATCGTCGTCGACGACGAGTGCCACAGGGGAGTCCACGGCGCCCACTATCTCGTCGATCATCGACAGCAGCCTGCTCTTGTCAATCGGCTTCTCGAGGTAGTTCGCGGCGCCCATACGGCAGCTCTTGCCCTCGTCACACACGATGGACAACACCACGACCGGGATGTTCGCGGTCTCGGGGGCTTCCTTGAGGCGGTGCAGCAGGTCGAACCCGTCACCCTCGTCCAAGATCACGTCGAGCGTGATCGCCTTGGGCTTGTAGCGCAGCGCCGCCACGAGTGCCTCATCGGCGGTGTGCGCCTTGATGACGTCGTAGCCGCGCCGCTCCAGATACGTGCCGATGAGGTCCGCGACTTCGGCGTCCCGATCCACCACGAGGATCGTGCCGGTGACCGGGCCGTCGGGGGCCTCAAGCAGCGGGATGCGCACCATCTCGACCGGGGCCACCGGCAAGGTGAACCAGAACGTCGAGCCCATACCCAGCTCGCTCTCGACGCCGATCTCCCCGCCGAGCAGCTCGATGATCGTCTTGCAGATCGACAACCCCAGGCCGGTGCCGCCGATCTCGCGCGTCATCGCCGAGTCGACGCGGAAGAACTTCGTGAACATGCGCGGGAGGTCTTCCTCGCTGATGCCCAGTCCGCGATCGGACACGCCGATCCACACGAACTCGCCCTTCTTGCGCACTCCCACGTTGACGTCACCGCCCGCAGGCGAGTACTTGAGCGCGTTGCTGATCAGGTTGATGAGCACCTGCCCGATCCGGTCACGGTCGGCTGCGACGGCCGGCAGGCCCTGCTCGATGTTGGTGTTGACCGTGCGCCCGGTCTGCGTCAAGACGCCGCGGAACGTGTCCACGGCACCCTCGACGGCGTCGGAGGCGCTCATCGGCTCGATTCGCAGATGTACACGGCCCGATTCGATGCGCGAGATGTCGAGCATCTCGTTGATGAGCTCGACGAGACGGTCGGAGTTCTCCTTTACGATCCCGAGGAAGTCGCGCTGGATCTCGTTGATCTCGCCGGCATCGCCATCGAGGATGAGGTCGACGTAGCCTTTGATGGAGGTGAGAGGCGTGCGCAGCTCGTGGCTCACGGTCGAGACGAACTCGTTCTTCATGTCCGCGATCTCGCGCTCGTGGGTGATGTCGTGCAGCGCAAGGGTTCGACCCACAAGCGCACCGTCGCCGTCGAACACCGAGTCGAGCCGGGCGGTGACGACCAGCGGCGTCGCACGGTCGTCGAGCTGCAGTTCGACGGCACGGCCCTCGGCGCTTTCGAGCTCGGCCGCGGCCTCCGTGCCGAGCATCGCTGCAAGCGGCTTGTCCGACCCGAGGATCTTGTTCTCTTCGACGTCGAGCATCGAGCAAGCCGCCGGGTTGATTCGTGCGATGTGACCGTCGGGATCGAATGCGAGCAGCCCCTCCTTCGCGAAGCAGAACAGCGCATCGTCGAGGTCGTGCGGGTCTATCGGCGAGTGATCGGTACTCATCGCGCGCTCCAGGCTCTTGGGCAGTGAGGACAGCGGCACACCGCGCCACGGTGCGGCGTACACCGTCCCTTTCGGCATCTCGGGCGCGTTCCCTGCCCGCGCGCGCGGCGTCGTTCCCCTTATCGCCTGCTACGATGCGTGTTCAGTGGCATCGTGCGTGGCGAGTCCGGGGAGGGCGGCCAGATGGCGAAGCGTCAACCGGGGCAGCCCGACCGGCCGATGAACCCGGACGCCGATGGCGCCCGAATCTTCGGTATCGGCTGTCTGGTGCTGTTCGCTTTGTTCCTGTTGCTCAGCGTATCCGTCTGGTGGTTCTGGATGCGCTAGCACGGTGGGGGGATTGGGACCAGCGTGATGCCGTGCATGCATGGTGAGTACATGAGAGGGCGGGGAGCTGCATGAGGGTCGTTCTCGTAGTACTGCTGGCCGCGAGCGTCGCCGTGGTGGCGGGATGTGGGTCAGGCGCTTCGACCATGCCGAGCCAGTCGCAAGACTCGACGCAGACGCAACCCAGCGAGCAGGCGCAGGTCGATTCACCGGTCGCCGAGAAGATCGCCGATCCGATCACCATCACGCCGAAGCCCAAGCCCGTCCCCCCGTCGGTTGCCGAAGGTGGCATCAGTAAGGTCGAAGCGCAGGCGCTCGGCGGCGAGATGCTCGTCGCCCACCGCAAGAAGACGATGGGCGATGCGTACGGCACGTCGAGCGAGGAGTATTCGCTGGTCAATCAGGTCGCCTTCCAGGGCGAGTGGCTACTCACCTACTCGCGCATGACCGTGAACAACGAGCCGAGCGAAGCCTACGCCGTCACCATTGCCATCGATGCGAAGAACGGAAAGCAGCTTCGCCTCACAGAGGCGCCGTAGCGCTCCCTCGCGGCGCGGGCCGCATGTACTAGCCGGCGACCTTGTGCCCGCCGATCCAGGTCTGCGCCACGATCGAAGCGCCGGGGCGGTAGGCGAGGTGCAGGTGGCTGGGAGCGTCGAGAATCGCGAAGTCGGCGCGGCTGCCGGGAGCGAGCCGACCGATGTCGTCTCGGCGAAGCGCCGCCGCACCTCCAGAGGTTGCGGCGAGCAGCGCTTCGTCCGGCGTCATGTGCATCTCACGCACGGCGAGCGCGATCACGAACGGCATCGACGTCACGTAGCTGCTACCCGGGTTGCAGTCGGTCGCAAGCGCCACGGTGACGCCCGCATCGAGTAGGCGCCGAGCATCCGGGTAGGGGGAACGCGTGCTGAACTCGGCACCGGGGAGCAGCGTCGCGACCACGCCTGCATCGCGCATCGCGATCACGTCATCGTCGGTGAGGTAGGTGCAGTGATCCACGCTGGCCGCCGAGAACTCCGCAGCGATCTGTGCGCCGGGACCGTGCACGAGCTGGTTGCCGTGTAGTCGTGGGAGCAGGCCGGCCGCGACTCCTGCACGCACGACCCCGCGGGTCTCCTCGGCGCCAAAAGCGCCCTCGTCGCAGAAGACGTCGATCCAGCGCGCGAGTGGCGCGCACGCAGCGAGCATCTCGCCGCAGACGAGCGAGACGTAGCCCGCGCGGTCATCGGCGAACTCGGGTGGCACGACGTGCGCGCCGAGGAAGGTTGTCTCGTCGGTGAACTCTCGGCTGATGCGCAGCAGCCGCGCCTCGGTGGCGACGTCGAGGCCGTAGCCGCTCTTGGCTTCGACCGTGGTCGTGCCGCTCGCGTGCATCTGCACGAGGCGCGCTGATGCTGTCGCACGCAGCTCGTCGTCGCTTGCGGCGCGCGTTGCTGCGACGGTCGTCGCGATGCCGCCGCCCGTGTAGCGCTCGCCGGCCATGCGGGCGGCGAACTCGGCCGAGCGCTCGCCCGCGAAGACGAGATGCGTGTGCGAGTCGACGAAGCCGGGCACGACGGCGCGGCCACCCACGTCGACGCGCACATCGGCGTCGGGTGCCTGCTCGGACGGACCGATCCAAGCGATGCGATCGCCCTCAACGACGAGCGCCGCGTCCCGCAGCACGCCGAGCGCCGAGCCGTCGCCCTCGCGCGCGTCGCACGTGACGAGTTCGCCGATGTGGTCGAAGAGCGTCGCCTGCCTCACGCGGAGTCTCCCTCGCGCATCGGGATGCGGACGCCGCGTTCGTCGGCGACCTCTGTTGCGCGGTCGTAGCCGGCGTCGACGTGGCGGATCACGCCCATGCCCGGATCGTTGGTGAGCACGCGCGAGATCTTCTCGGCGGCGAGTTCGGTGCCATCGGCGACGGTGACCTGACCGGCATGGATCGAGCGGCCGATCCCCACGCCGCCACCGTGGTGGATGCTGACCCACGTCGCGCCGGATGCGGTGTTGACGAGCGCGTTGAGCAGCGGCCAGTCGGCGATTGCGTCGGAGCCGTCGAGCATCGCCTCGGTCTCGCGGTAGGGGCTGGCGACGCTGCCGCAGTCGAGGTGGTCGCGGCCGATGACGATCGGCGCCGAGATGGTGCCGTCGGCGACCAGCTCGTTGAAGCGCACGCCGGCCTTGTCGCGCTCGCCGTAGCCGAGCCAGCAGATCCGCGCCGGGAGTCCCTGGAACGCGATCTTCTCGGAGGCCTGACGGATCCAGCGGTGGAGCGGATCGTTGTCGGGGAAGAGCTCGAGGACCGCCTTGTCGGTCGCGGCGATGTCGGCCGGGTCGCCCGAGAGCGCGGCCCAGCGGAACGGGCCCTTGCCCTCGCAGAACAGCGGCCGGATGTAGGCGGGCACGAAGCCGGGGAACTCCCACGCGCGCTTGAAGCCGCCGAGCTCGGCCTCGGCGCGGATCGAGTTGCCGTAGTCGAAGACCTCGGCACCGGCGTCCATGAAGCCGACCATCGCCTCGACGTGGCGCGCCATCGACTCGCGGGCGCGGTCGGTGAAGCCATCCGGGTCGCGGTCCGCGTAGTCCTGCCACTCGTTGAGTGCGATGCCCAGCGGCAGGTAGGCGAGCGGGTCGTGTGCCGAGGTCTGGTCGGTGACGATGTCGACCTCAATGCCGCGGCGCAGCAGCTCGGGTAGCACGTACGCGCAGTTGTTGCGCAGGCCCACCGACAGGGGACGTCGCTCGGCCTTGGCCGCCAGCACGCGCTTGATGGCGTCGTCGATGTTGTCGGTCCACTCGTCGAGGTAGCGCTCCTGGACGCGGCGCTCGAGGCGCGCGGGATCGACGTCGACGATGAGCGCCGCGCCGCCGTTCATGGTGACCGCGAGCGGCTGCGCGCCGCCCATGCCGCCGCACCCACCGGTGACCGTCAGCGTGCCGGCAAGCGTGCCGCCGAAGCGCTTCTCGGCGATGGCTGCGAACGTCTCATAGGTGCCCTGGACGATGCCCTGCGTGCCGATGTAGATCCAGCTACCGGCGGTCATCTGCCCGTACATCGTCAGCCCGAGATGCTCGAGCCGGCGAAACTCCGGCCACGTCGCCCAGTCGCCGACGAGGTTGCTGTTCGCGATGAGCACGCGCGGCGCCCACTCGTGGGTGCGCATGACGCCCACGGGCGTGCCGCTTTGCACGAGCATCGTTTCGTCGGCTTTGAGCGTCTTGAGGGTGCGGATGAGCGCGTCGTAGGACGCCCAGTTGCGGGCCGCTCGGCCGGTGCCGCCGTAGACGACGAGGTCGTCGGGTCGCTCGGCGACCTCCGGGTCGAGGTTGTTCATGAGCATCCGCATGGGCGCTTCGGTCTGCCAGCTGAGTGCCGATAGCTCGGTGCCGCGGGGTGATCTGACGGGGCGGGCTCCAGCGGTCATGTCGATCTCCTGATGATCGGGGCTATTCGAGTTCGCCGAGAACCGACTCGGCGGCGGCGAGCACACTGCCGTCGACGACGAGGCGGTAGGCGAGTTCCATCTCGGGTGCGAGGAAGCGGTCGGGGCCGACTCCTGCAACGTGTTCGCGCAGCATCGCGCGGACAGCTTCGGTACCGGCGGCTGGCGTGAGCGGCGCACGCAGGTCGAGCGCACGCGCAGCCGTGAGCAGCTCGATGGAGAGCACGTGCGCGAGGCCGTCGACGCTCTTGCGCAACTTGCGCGCCGCACTCCATCCCATCGAGACGTGGTCTTCCTGCATCGCCGAGGAAGGGATGGAGTCCACGCTCGCCGGCGCGGCCAGGCGTTTGAGTTCGCTCACGATGCCGGCCTGCGTGTACTGCGCGATCATGTGGCCCGAGTCGACGCCGGGGTTCTCGGCGAGGAACGGCGGCAGGCCGTGGCTGCGCGCGGTGTCGAGCATCCGGTCGGTGCGGCGCTCGGAGATCGACGCGAGGTCCGCGGTCACGATCGCGAGGAAGTCGAGGACGTAGGCGACGGGCGCCCCGTGGAAGTTGCCGTTGGATTCGACGCGGCCGTCGTCGAGCACGACCGGGTTGTCGATCGCGCTTGCGAGCTCGCGCTCGGCGACGTTGGCGGCGTACTCGACGGTGTCGCGCACGGCCCCCGCTACCTGCGGCGCACAGCGCAGCGAGTACGCGTCCTGCACCTTCGCGTCGTCTTCGCGGTGCGAGTGGGCGATGGGGGAGCCGACAAGCAGGCGGCGGATGTTGCGCGCGCTTGCTCCCTGACCCGGATGCGGCCGAAGCGCCTGCAGCTCCGGCGCCATGACCGCGTCGGTGCCCATGAGGCCTTCGATGCTCATCGAGGCGGTGATGTCGGCGACCTTGGCAAGCATGCGCAGGTCGGTGATGGCCATGCACAGCATGCCGAGCATGCCGTCGGTTCCGTTGATGAGCGCGAGCCCCTCTTTCTCCGCGAGCTCGAACGGGGTCAGGCCGGCGGAGGCGAGCGCGTCGGCGGCGGAGACGACCGCGCCGCTTGCGTCGAAGACGTCGCCTTCGCCCATGAGCGCGAGCGCGCAGTGCGCGAGGGGAGCCAGATCGCCCGAGCAGCCGAGCGACCCGTACTCAGGCACGCACGGCGTGACGCCGGCGTTGAGGCAGTCTGCATAAGCCGCAGCGGTAGAGGAACGAACGCCCGTGTGGCCGGTTGCGAGCGTGGAGAGGCGCAGCAGCATGAGCGCTCGGACGACTTCGGTCTCGACGCACGGACCCGCGCCCGCGGCATGCGAGCGCACGAGCGAGCGCTGCAACTGCGCGCGCAGCTCCGGCTCGATGTACTTGGTCGCGAGCGCGCCGAACCCGGTCGAGACGCCGTAGACCGCGCGCCCCGAGCACGCGAGCTGCTCGATATGAGCGCGTGCAGCCTCGATCGCGGCGAGCGACTCCGGCGGAATCGCGACGCTCGCACCTTCGCGTGCGACCGCGACGACGTCGGCGATGGAGAGCGGTCCGGTCGAGACCGTGACGGGTGCGGGCATCGGTGCTTCCTCCGGTTGACGTTGGCGCCCGTTGGCGCCGCTCGGGAATCAAGAATACTCTTGGGGTTGTCCGCCCTTGGTGGATGGCTTTGTGAGTCTAGTTGTGTGCGGTGGGACTACACCACTCCAGCGTGCTAGCGCACGCCACCGATGAGCCAGTGAGGATCAGATGGCCGAGACGCCCCTCCACACCGACCCGCTGTGGCCACGTGCCGCAAGCTGGCTCGTACCTGCCGAGCCGGGTGACACGAGCGTCGCCGACATCGGCATTCTCGGAATACCCGCGTATCGCACGTCGATAACGCCCACGGGCGCTCATGCCACGCCCGCCGCGGTTCGCGAGGCGTTGCGGTTCTACTCGACCTACTCGGCGAGCCGGGGCGTGGACGTCGCCGAACTGGTCGCGCTCGACTTCGGTGACGTGGCCGAGCCGGACGGGGCGGTAGGGCAGACCCGCGTGCAGCAGGCGGTCGGCGAGGCGGTGAAGCGCTCGCGGCTGCTTTTGGTGGTGGGCGGCGACAACTCGCTCACTCAGGGCGCAGTGCTGGGTGTCGCTGCGGGCGGAAGCCTGGCAGATGTCGGGCTCATCACCATCGATGCGCATCACGACCTGCGCGATGGCGTCTCGAACGGCTCGCCGGTGCGCCAGCTGCTCGAGGCGGGGCTGCCGGGAGGTAACGTGGTGCAGATCGGCATCGGCGACTTCTCGAACTCGGCAGCGTACGCGAAGCGCGCGAGCGACACAGGGATCACGGTCGTGCCGCGCTCGGCACTTCGCGGCGCGGATCTGGTAGGCGTGTGCGAGGCGGCCCTCGCGGTCGCGGGAGCAGGCGGGCGACGGGTGTTCGTCGACGTCGACGTCGACGTGTGCGACCGGGCCGAGGTGCCGGGCTGCCCGTCGGCGGCGCCCGGCGGCATCTCGGCGGATGAGTTGCGGGTGCTCGTCGGCTGCCTGGCGAGCGACTCACGCGTGGTCGGCTTCGACCTCACCGAGATTGATGCGACCATCGATGCTGCAGACGGTCGCACCGTGCGGCTTGCAGCGCTGCTGCTGCTCGAAGCGGCTGCGGGATTCGCGGTGCGCGAGAAGGGCTGATGCGGCTGGAGTGCGGGGCGCATTGCCCGCCTCGCATGCTACCAAAGGGTTCGTCGTGCGGGCGGCAGCGACGATCGCGTACCGCTTGACCGTCACGCGCGACTGGAAGCGAAGGAAGACGTCCGTGTCAGAGGCATCGCCACGCTCAAGGGACCCGGTACTGGATGCGCTCCGGGGTGTCGCGATCATTCTCGTCGTGCTTGGTCACTCGATGGCCTTGAGTTCTTCTACTGCGACCGGAGTGAGCGGACTTGCGTTTCGAGCACTCTCCTCGGTGCATTTGCCACTATTCGTGCTGATCAGCGGATACCTGTCGCCGCGCAATAGGCGCCATCGAGTGCGTTGGCAGTTGCTGCTCGTCCCGTACTTCGCTTGGGCTGCGCTGACGTATCTCGCTGACTCGGGTTCGGCAGGGATCGTCCTCTGGCTCGGGCGTGCGGCGGTCAATCCCTACCACGGGGGGCTGCTGTGGTTTCTGTATGCGCTTCTGGGTATCGAACTCGTCGCCGGACTCTTGCGGAGGATTCCACTCGCGTTGGCGGTGGGAATCTCCTTGATCTTCTATCTGCTGCCGCCACTGACCCCGTTCTTCGGAGTCCTCTACATTCAGAGCCTTCTGGTCTACTTCGTGATCGGCCAGGCATTGGCCGAAGCACCGGGAGGGCTTGCCGAAGGGACTGTGCTGCGGATGATGCCCGCACTTGGCTTCGCGGGGGCTGCAGCGGTGGCATCCCGTGCGTGGATGGCGACTCGCACGGGCGTCGCTCCGGATGGGATTCCTGTGAGCGAAGCGACTGTCTTAGCAGCGTTCCGCCAGTTGGTCGTCGGTCTGAGCTCAGTAGCGATTGCTCTGACGTTCGCCGCGGTCGCCTATTTGATCCTGAGTCGCTTTCGCTCACGGTTGTCATGGATCGCCTGGGTAGGCACGATCACACTGGGCATCTACGCAGTCCACGGGCGATTCCTCGTTGCGCGCGGGGGTCCGCTCGGGACGTTTGTGATCGCACTTCTCGCCAGCATCGCTGTGACGATGCTCCTGAACATTCTCGGAGTGACTCGGCTCCTTTTCCTCGGGCGGACTGCGCGTTTGCCCGGTCCTCCGATCGGCGGCTCGGGGTATCGTCGGAAGGCCTCGGACGCTCCTGGTGACGCTGATTCGTGATGCAGAGCAGACGAGCCGCCCGATTCGACGTCGGTCGCATTGCCCGCCTCGCATGCGGTCGCTATACTCCGTTACTGCCGCTCCCGCACTGTCGGGAGCGCTGCAACCTCGCGGAGAGGTGGCAGAGTGGTTGAATGCGGCAGTCTCGAAAACTGTTTAGCGGGTATCCCCCGTTACGAGGGTTCGAATCCCTCCCTCTCCGCCACATGAACATGACGACGCCTGCTCCTCGGATTCGAGGAGCAGGCGTCTGGCATTCCGATCGTCAGCGGTCCTGCGACGCGAACGGGTGCTACTCGGTTTCAGCGGGTATCGCGACAATACCGCGGTCGTTGCGAACGATGCTCACGAGCACGGCGATGCCCAACAAGAGCGTAATCCCAGCCGAGGGCAGTGCCCAAAGCTGTGCCCATTGGTACGATGCTTGGCCTGAAGTGAAGGTAGAGATGTCCCACACCCCGTGCGCCACCATTGCGGGCCAGATCGCACCCCACTGACGACGCCATACGTACAGCAGCAGACCGCTGAACGCAGCCAGCACCAGTTGGAGAGCGCCTGCGGCACCCGTTCCCAGAAAGAGATTCGGCAGGTGAAATATGCCGAAGGCTGCGGCAGTCCAGATCGCTGCCGCTATCTCCGACCGACCCCCCGCTCGCATGCCGCGCAGGAAGATGCCGCGGAACGTCAGCTCCTCGGCAAAGCCGACGAGCACACCGGCTGCGAGGATTGTCGCGAGAAGCGCCAGCGGTATCTCGCTCCATTTCGTACTCACGAAACGGATCGCGGTCAACACGACGAATGCGACGAGCGCGATCTTCATCGTGATCGTGGTCGAGAGCCGGATCGGATCGCGCCACAGGTAGTCCCACCGCGAGAGAAGAGCGAAAGCGAGCATGAACACGCTACCGACGGCAAGCGGGATGAGGGCGGTTCGGACTCCGTTGCTCGCGGAGGCAAACCACTGTGTGTACGGGATGCCCGGGAGCGCGGCCATCCCGTAGAAGGCTACCTCGTAGATCGCCCACGCGACCAGGGCAGCGAGCACCGACGGTCGGAGCAGTGGTGGCCGGCTGTCTGTTCGTTCCGCGTTCATCGGCGTGCTCCTTAGTCTGATGTCCAGGGTTCTCTTGCGAGACCCTACTACACACGCTTTAGAGATGATTACCCGAGGTCAAGAGCGGTCAATCGCCAGGAGGCAAGGCCGAGCAGCAAGATGGTGGGCGGGCCGGTGGCAGGGGGAGAATTCGATGTCTACCGGCATCCGAACGAGCAGCTGTGAAGCTCGGCCCCAAAGTACTAGCGCTGTTCACGGAATGCATCGACGGTCCAAAGCATTGCGGCCGCGAATGCCAGATCCACGCCATCAGCCACATCCATCGCGTAACGGTCTCGGACAGTCATCCACTTCTGGCTGATCGCAAGCGCCACGCGTCCGTCAGCTGTGGTTACGCTGTAGTCCTTCTCGATCAGGTTGCCTTCGAGAACCCACAGAGCGCCGTCGGGTAGAGCGATCTCGATGCGGCTCTTGAGAGGGGAGATCTTCGCCTTGAGCGACGCGAGCTCAGTACCCTTCGCGTCCATTATGGTCATCCGCTTTGGTATTCCAAGCAGTTTGCCCTCGACCCGCATGATCACCGTGCCGGCAGCGTCCTGGACCTCCGCCGTGGGCTTCATGCCGAGCTTGCCATCAATGAAGAGTACTCGCTGCTCATCCTCGCCAACGATCTCGAAGTCACGACCCACACCGAACTTGCTTACAACGAAGAACCTTCGCATGCCCTCCGGTGCTGCCTCCATCGTGGACCACCCCTCTCTTGTTGAACGCCAACCCGCGCGGTCTATGCAGTTCTCCATGCTGGAATCACGAATCGCCAACGGCAGCGCCGTTGGAACGAACCCCTTCGGGGGGTCTCAGGGTTCTATCCGGAGAGCGATAGAACCAACCCGGAACGAGAGCCCCTTCCCGGTGCCAAGCAGGCACTTCATCCTCGCAAGAAAAGCGGTGAGTTCGCTGCGCCTAGAATATGGTACTAATCCACACTCATTTCTTACCCCTAAGAAGGCGGCCCCAGTCACGCAATGGTGACCAGGGCCGCCGTTCGCTCAGTGCCGCCAGCTACTTCCCGCTGGACACCACAAGCACGACCTGGCTGTTCTTCGGTGCGTCCTCGCTGGCGAGCGGTGTTTGGTACACGACCTCGTCGGCGGGTGCTCCCGTGCCGTCGGTCTTGTATGACACCAGCTTGAGGCCTGCGGCCGTGAGCTCGGCGGTCGCATCGGCGACCGACATGCCCACTACGTCCGGCACCGAGACGGTATCTCCACCGGAGGGAACCGGGCCAGCCGAGACGAGCACCATGATCTGGGTGCCGGCCGCGACCGACGCACCTGCTGACGGCGACTGGCCGATGACGTCGCCCTTCGGTACCGACGCGCTGTAGGACTCGACGGCCTTGGCCTTGAGGCCGTTGTCCGCGATCTCCGCCTTCGCATCCGCCGACGACATGCCGACGACATTCGGGACGCTGACGTTCGTCTGCTTGGCGCCGGTTGAGACCACGATGCCTACTTCAGTGTCAGCAGGTACCTGCTGGCCGGCCTTCGGGCTCTGCGATATCACGGTGCCCTTGGCCACACTGTCACTTGCCGCTTCCGTCGTGCTCACCTTGAGTTCGGCTCGGCCGAGTGTCTGTAAAGCGCTGTCTCGGGTGGATCCAACGACGTTGGGAACCTCGACCAGATCGCTCTTGACGGCGACAACGAGGTTGACCCTCGAGCCCTTGGCGACCTCGGCGTCCTTTGCCGGGTCTTGTGACATGACCGAGCCGGCGGCCGCTGTGGTGCTTTGGCTCTCGGTGATCCTGCCGGCGGTAAGGCCGATCTCTGTCAGCGCTGCCTCGGCATCCGCTTGCACCATTCCTACGACGTCGGGAACGACTACAACCTCGTCGGTCGCAGGCGGCTGATTGAAGAAGAACATGGCTGCCACTGCGATGAGCAACACGGCGAGCGCAGCCATGAGCCAGAGCCACAGCTTGCTCTTGGGGGCCGGCACGACACTGCGCTCTTCGGGAACCTGCGCCATGACCACGCCGGTGGGAACCGTCGGGCTGAAGGCGGCTAAGACGCTATGCGACAGTCGGCTCTGCTCCAGCGTCGCCTGAGCCGCCGCTTCGGTCTGCCCCACGACGTTGGGGACGCCCATGAGCGACGTGCCTTCGGCCGGGGCACCCGACGACACCATGAGGGCGGCGGTTGTGCCGGGCGCAGCGAGCTCACGCGATCGTGGCCACTGGGCGATCACCTTGCCGCGCGCGTAGGTCTCGTTCGCCTGCGTGAATATCTGCGCATTCATTCCCACCTGCTGAAGCGCCGTGAGCGCATCGGCTTGAGCCTCGCCCACGACATCGGGCACGGTCGCATCCGCCGAGGAGGCCGGAGCCATACCCTTCGAGACGATTAGAACTATTGGCGATCCAACCGGAACCAGCGTGCGCTGAACGGTTCCCGCCGCGGAATCTCGAGACATCTGTTCCCTCTCTCTCGGGGGCTATCAGAGAAATATTCCCGTTCTACCGATGCGAATCCCTCGGCTAACCCCAGAATAGCCAATGCGACACCCGCTGCCCTCGTGCTGCGCTAGAATCCGATGACCTCACCCGCTCCGACCACAAGGCGTCTTCGTGTCCTCATCGCAACAGCAGCGCTCAGTCTTGCCGCTGCTCCTCCTCGGAGGGGCGGTCCTGTTCTGGGGTACAAGCTTCGTCGCGATCAAGACCGCGCTCGATGCGTTCTCGCCAATGACCGTCATCTGGCTGCGCATGGTGATCGCCTCCATCGCTTTCGCACCGTTCTGGGGCCGCATCCCCAGACCTGAGTACCGACGCGGTGACTGGAAGATCCTCCTGCTGGCGGCGATGTGCATACCCTGCTTGTACTACCTGTTCGAGGGCTTCGCGGTGCAGTTCACCACGTCGAGCCAGGCGGGCGTGATCTCTGCGATCGTGCCGCTGCTCGTCGCAGGAGGGGCCTGGCTGTTCCTGCATGAGCGGCTGACGTGGCGCGGGGGCGTGGGCATCGCGCTCTCGCTCGCTGGAGTTGCGATGCTCTCCTTCGGAGGCACGGTGCAGGAGAGCGCCTCGAACCCGCTGCTTGGCAATACGCTCGAGCTGCTCGCCATGGTCTCGGCGGCAGGCTCGATGCTGGCCACGAAGCATCTGAGCATGCGCTATAACCCGTGGCTCATCACCGGCGTGCAGGCGGCCGTTGGCACGGTCTTCTTCGCGCCGATGGCGCTCGCGTCCGGTCCGGCGTCATGGCTCAACGCGCCGCCGGTGGCCTGGGCGTGCGTCGCGTACCTCGGCCTTGCCGTCAGCCTCGCGGCGTTCGGGTTCTACAACACGGCGCTGAAGCTCATGCCCGCGAGCCGAGCGTCGCTCGCCATCAACCTCATTCCGGCCGTGGCCCTGCTGGCGGGTTGGGCTGTACGCGGCGAGTCGCTCTCACTCATGCAGCTTGCCGCATGCGTACTCATCGTGGGCGCGGTCGTGTTCGCCGAGTCGGGCGACGACCCGGTTCCCGTCGAGGAGCCGCTGGGCTGATTCGTGCGCGGCTTCTGCGATACTCGGTAGGCTAGGAGCGAGTCTCGGTGCGCCCAACTCTCACGGTGAGCGGGGCGGTGGGCCGACCGGGCAGATGAGCCAACAGGCCGAGAGGGTCGCATTCTCGGAGGAGTCCAGAGCGTGAGCAGTACCCACCAGCCACACGACGAATCGCACGTAGCACCGAGTGCGCCAATCGCGTCCGTGTTCGCCATCGTCGTCACAGTGGCGGCCGTCGTGCTGCTGGGCCTACGGCTTCGCTACGGCGTCGACATTCGCGATGAGTCGTACTACGCAGCGGTGTCGTACCGCTTTGCGCTGGGCATGCGACCTCTCCTCGACGACCTGAGCGCCCATCAGTTCGCCAGCTATCTGGTCACACCTCTCGTGAGCGCGTGGATGGCCGTCTTTGGCGGGCTCGACGGGATCATGATTGCGCTTCGGTTCGCCTACTTTGGTGCAGCCCTGGGCGCAGCCGGTCTCGCGTTCGTGTTGCTGCGGCGGATCGTCGATTGGCGCCTCGCGCTCCTGGCCACCGCTTGTTCGCTCGGTTTCGTCCCGTACATGTGGTTCACGCTGAGCTACAACACGATCACGCTCATCGCGCTGTCTGTGGCGACATCGCTGGCGGGACTGGCACTGACGGCGCGACGCGACGCATGGTGGCTGTTCGTGCTGTCGGGTTGCGCACTCGGTCTGGCGGTTGCCGCCTATCCGCCGCACATCATCACCGCGGCCGTGGCGATTGTGCTTCTCGGAGTGCTGTCGCGGTCCTGGCGCGTGAGCGCGGCGGCGTGCGGAGGGGCGGTGCTCGTGCTGCTCGCCTTCGTATGGTCGCTCGCCGGCACATTCTCGGGACTCGCGGACATCATCGCTTACAACCGGTTCGCGTCGCCCTGGGCGGGCTACCTCGATCTGCTCCCGAAAGCCCTAATCCTCGCCCGAGGCGCTGTGGGGGCCACCTACCTTGCGCCGGCCACGTACCTGATTCTGGTGATGGTCGCGTTTCGGCTGCTTCGTCTTCGCGTCCCGCTGGCGATCACCGCGCTGCTGCCGGTCGCGGTGCTCGCCGCGATCCACGTTGACTACGCTGGGCTCCGCACGCTCAACGCGGCTTCGTTGCTACTGCTCGCAGCGATCGCGTCCGGATACCCGGGCGTCGGCGGTGCCCACCGACGGGCACTCACGTTCTCGTTCGGAGTTGCGGCCTGTGCCTCGCTGCTGATGGCCTACACCAGCAACACGGGCTTCACGGCGTTCGGGGTGGGTGCGGCGGCAGTATCGGCTCCTGCGATGGCGGTGCTTCTCGGCAACGCCTTCGACGAACTCGGCGCACGGACCGGGCAAGCCAAAGCGCTGTCAGCCACCGTGGCGATCGGGGCGGTGTCGACCGCGGTCATCGTGGCGCTGTGCTGGTCCTACGCGCAGCGCGAACCGGGCTACCCGTGGCAGCTGAGGACGCCTGCGACGGGAGTCAACGCCGGGCTGCTCACCTCGGAGGCCAACGCCGAGCAGCTCCGGCGGATCGACCGACTGCTGTCGGCAACGACGAGCGCATCCGACCGGCTGTATGTCTACAACCGCGAGCCTGGCATTCACCTCTACACCGCCGCCCGGCCGGTGGCTCCGTTCATGTTCTACGGTGCCGAGGGCGGGTCGGAGCCGCTGTCGCGATTCGTCATCGGGTGGTTGGGGCGGCCGGGGCATCAGCCGACAGTCGTGCTGGTCGACGCAGACGCATGGGAGAGGCGAGCAACCAACCCGCGCGACTACATCATCGAGTACGTCGACCGGGAGTTCACGCCCGTCGCAACAGGAACCGACTACGTCATCCTCAAGCCTCGCTAGCGTCGGTCCGCTACTTCTTATGCGTTCGGATCCTCGCGATCTCCTCGACATGCCCGTAAAGATGCAGCCCCTTCGACACGCCGATGAGGCTGCCTGAGCCGACACCGATCTCGCTGGCCATCCACTGCTTCAGCAGCTCGAGTCCGGCCATGTTCACGGGGAAGCCGCCCCACGCGTCCCAGCTGCGGAAGTAGACGATGAGGTGCAGCTTGCCGTAGCGCACCCGGCAGTCGATCAAGCGCATGCAGGGCGGGTCGTAGCCGATGCCCTGATTGTCGTGCACCGCGATGTCTTCGGGACGGCCGATCTCGATGGTGGCCTGGTTCGTGTTGCCGCCCGAGTCGCGCAGCATCCGTACCGCCCAGTCGATCTGCGGCAGCGTCAGGCCGAGTAGGTCGTCGGTGACCGGCCACATGATGCGCTGGCCGTAGGTGTACTCCTCGTTGGCCTGCAACTTGTCGTTGAGCAGGTAGCCGGGGAAGTACTCACACTTCACGTAGTCCTCATCGGCGAGGGGAGGGATGCCCAGACCGTCGGGGATGATGGGCAGCAGCGGGCCGTTGCCCGGATCCTTGATGTGGACGGTCGCGAAGTCGAGCTCGATGCGGTCGGTACCTTCGTAGCTGCCGCGTTCGACTTCGTAGCGGTAGCCGTGCGTCATGATCGCGTCGATGACCTGGAACCATGCGTCATCGAGATCGCGCGCGGTGATCTGGACGGGCAGAAGCTCGTTTTGCTCCATGTTCGACCTCCCCAAGTCGCCTGCCGCCGACACTACCAGATGTGTGCTCGAGACAGTGCCCGTTGGCTGGGTCCGAAATCGCATGGTATGTCCTCAGCGCTCAACCGATCGGCTGGGCGTGACGATACACGTCGTAGAGCTGCCGCAGTGCGATGGGGCGCGCAGCGGCTACCCATAGGTGGACAAGGGAGGCGTCCGATGTTTTGTCGGCATCGCGTGGCAACGTATCTTGTGCTGGTTGGCCTGCTCGTCGCAACGGCGACAGCCGCGTCTGCTGCGGTGACGCCCAGCGTCAAGAGCACCGCCCAGCTCACGTCAGTCCGCCACGCCGCAATGCACGGTTCCGCGCAGGACATCGACGTCTCCGATACGGGCGTCGTCGCATATCGGGTCGGCACTTCGATCGTGTGGTACGACCCGGCGATGGATGCCACCACCACGATCACGGGTACCTGCGATTCAGCGTTATCGCCTGCGATCCACGGCAACACGATCGTCTACGTTGGCGTGCATAACGATCACGACAACAACCCCGCGACCAGCTCGGCGTGGGCGATTCATGCCTACAACATCAAGACCGGAAGCGACGCTGTCATCTCGCCCTACCGCATCGGAAATGACAGTGATCTGGGGCAGCCCGATGTCTGGGGTGACCGCGTCGTGTGGGCCTCACGAATCGCCACGGCCCAGCCCGAGATATGGGAACGCGACTTGGGTACCAGCACCGCAGCGCGCGTCATCGTGTCCAACGACGACATCGCCGACTCTCTCGGCAGGACGAACGTACCCGCCGGCGCCCGGTTGGCGCCGCGCGTCCATGGAACAGCTCTCGCGTTCCTCGGGGTGCCAACGATTGAGGGAGCGGGCCGTATCGACATGTACACATGGCTCCCCGATGCCGAGACCCCATATGGCAGAGGGCCGGTCGAGACGCGGACATCACTCGAGGACTTCGACGGTCAGTACCTGCTTGTATCGGTTCCGAGTGCTCCGGCGCTCGAACGCTACGAGGAGCGAACGAATCGCTCCGTCGCGCTGTCCGGCGTATCGCACGGGGCGCTGGCCGGCCCAAACATCCTAGTGCTGTCCCCGTTCTCGCTCTACAACCCGGGCGCAGGTACGTACTCAGCGATAGGGCTTGGCAGCTACGCCTCGGTCACGGCGGTCGCGTACTCCGGCGGGCGGCTCGCCGTCGCGGCGCCTAGTACCGGCGGCAACGACCTCCTCGTGGGCCGCGTGCTTGCACCAGCGGTGACGCTTGCCGCAGTCCCCACGGCGAACTACGGCGCCGCGGTCGTACTCCAAGGCGTTGTCACGGACGAGGAACTGCCGGTCGCGGGGGGCGTCGTCACATTCGAGGCGTCGCATGACGGCGGCTCGAACTGGACGTCGATAACCGGTACGGCGACACCGACAAGCGCGTCTGGCGCGTATTCGTGGACAAGCCCGCAGCTTACGGTCTCGGCACGTTATCGCGCCGTCTACAGGGGCGCGGCCGGACCGATTCCCACCGCCGCCCGGCACGTATCGGGTATGAGCGCCCCGATTGCCGTCAATGTGCGCCAGGGGTTCTCGAAGCCGACGGTCTCCGCCACGCGGATCGCGCGCAACAAGTACGTCACCGTCGCAGGCTCCCACCAGATGCTCCGCGGCGCCGAGACGTATCGCATCGAGCGACTGCGCTACGAGCGCGGCAGATACCGCTCGAAAGGTTTCACCTCCGTCACGCTCGATCCGCTTCGTTGGCGCTACTCGCGCCGCATCAAACTCACCCAGACCGGTAAGTGGAAGTTCCGCGCGGTCTCTGCAGCCAGCACGTGGCACGCCTCGACGCAGGGCCCGCTCTCGAACACAGTGACGGTGCACTGACGCGTCGCCCGGTCGTAAGGCGGGCTCAGGCGGTAACGCCTACCAGATGTGTGCTCGGTCCTCGGCCGGCAATGCCATCCGCGACCCGGGCTTGATCGAGAACGCCTCGAGGAACGCCGGTGTGTTGCGCAGGGGCGCGTTGACTCGGTAGCGCGCTGGCGAGTGCGGATCGACGTTGACGAGCAGGCGCGCGTACTCGGCGGTGTAGTTCGTGCGCCAGACCGTGGCCCATGACAGGAAGAAGCGCTGGAGAGGCGTGAAACCATCGATCGGCTCAGCCGTCAGCCCGCCGGCTTCACGAAGTGCAGCGAGTGAGACGGATAGACCGCCCAGATCAGCGATGTTCTCGCCAAGCGTGAGCCGCCCATTGAGGTGCAGCTCGTCGGCGACCTCGTACTCATCGGCCTGGGCGACGAGCACGGCGGCGCGGCGATCGAACTCGGTTCGGTCGGTCTCGCTCCACCAGTCCCTCAGCGAGCCGTTCTCGTCGAAGTGGCTGCCCTGATCGTCGAAGCCGTGGGTGATCTCGTGCCCGATAACGGCCCCGATCGCACCGTAGTTCACCGCGTCGTCGGCGTCGGCATGGAAGAACGGCGGCTGCAGAATGCCGGCAGGGAACACGATCTCGTTGAGGAGCGGGTGATAGTAGGCGTTGATCTGATGAGCGGGCATGGCCCACTCCGCTGAATCGACCGGCTCCTCGAGTCGGTCCATCTCCCGCTCGAACTCGAACCGCGAAGCGGCCAGTCGGTTCGCCGCGTAGGAGTCGCGCGTGATCGAGAGCCTGGAGTAGTCGCGCCAGGTATCGGGATAGCCGATCTTGTACGAGAATCCTGCGAGCTTGGCGAGCGCCCGCTCCTTGGTCGTCGCGCTCATCCACTCCGCGCCCCGAATCGCTCCGCCCATCGCCGAGAACAGGTGCTCCACCATCGCCTCGCACCGGTGCTTCGCATCCTCCGAGAACGCCTCTGCCACGTAGAGCTGGGCGACCTGCTCGCCGATATCGGCACCAGCGGCATCGAGCACGCGCTTCCACCGAGGTCGCTGCTCCTGCTGCCCACCGAGAGTGCGCCCGTAGAAGTCGAACGCCTCATCGACGAAGGCCGCACTCAGTGTTCCCGCGCACGCGCGCACGAGATTCCATCGCAGGTAGTCTCGCAGCGTCTCGACGGGAGTCTCGGCGAGTGTGGGCTCAAGCGCCTCGAAGAATCCCGGGTTGTCGACGCAGACGGTTGGCAGGGTGTTGCCGAGCTCAGCCGTGAAGCCCGAGAGCCCGAAGCCCGGCATGAACCCGTCGAGCGCCGATGCGTCGACGCGGTTGAGCGTCAGCGTCACGTCACGCATCTTCTCGGCGGGGTAGGACGCTTCGGCCAGGCGCGTCTCGAACGCGACGATCCGAGCCGCGATCTGCGCGGCGCTCGCCTCGTCTTCCCCGAGGTTCACGAACTGCCGCTCGATATGTGCGGCGTATGCGGCGCGAAGGGCCGACGAGCGCTCGTCGTCGCGAAGGTAGTAGTCCCGTTCCGGCAGGCCAAGACCGCCCTGGCCGAGGTAGACCAGGTAGGACATGGAGTTCTCGAAGTCAGGGGCCACGCCCGCCGAGAAGAACGCGCTGATGCCGGTCTTGGCGAGGTCCCGCGTGACGACACGAACCGCCGACAGATCGTGTGCTGCGCCGATGCGGGCAAGCCACGGCTCAAGCGGTGTTACGCCGGCCCGCTCGATAGCGCTCTCGTCCATTGCAGCGGCGTAGTAGTCGCCCACCATGCGGCTTGCCGAGTCGCTCGCATCCGCGGCCTCCGCCACACGCTTGAAGATCTCGTGTTGAAGCTCCTGGTTGCGTTCGCTGACCTCGTGGAATGCACCGTAAGCGCCGTACTCGGCGGGCACCGGATGGGCGTCGAGCCAGCCGCCGTTGACGTGGCGGAAGAAGTCATCGGCGGCGGGGACTGCGGGGTCGAAGTTGGCTGGGTCGATGGGTCGCGAATTCGGGGTCACCAGAAAGCTCCGATCAGTCGTCACGACAATGAGCACATCCGAGAAGAGTGTAGCCGCCATCACCCGATGAGAGATGGCAAGCGATGGTAGTGAGCGGGTGATGTTGCCGATGGTTAGCGTAAGCGAAATTCGGGGTATCCAACCAACTATCGCGATGCCGGTCGCGTCCATACCGAGGGGAATTGGGGCCCTCGGCTCTGTCGGCATCCGCGCGATGGTGTGTGGGATGGGGTGCCGCGTGAGGCAGAGTGCCAGGACAATCAGGGGGGCTGGGCGCTACATCGCCGTTGCGGTGATAGCGGGCGTGCTGCTGATTGCGGCCGGATTCCACTCCATGAATCTCGCGAGCGGCCCCCGCGCGCGGTCGGTTGATCAGCCGGGTCTGGGCGGTCGAGAGAGCGCGAGCACAGTCGAGCTCGCCGCGACCGTGCCCGACACACAGCCGGTGCGGTCTCTCGTTGACCGGCTCACGCCGCGCCTCTTGGCCAGTCAGCCGATTCAGGCGGTCGCACTTCCCGCTCACTCGACTGCGGCCACGGCGAACCTGACGGCATGGAAACTATCGAGCGCGCGTGTGCGCGCGAAGGGAACGACCGCTGATTCCTCGGAGGGGGAGCTTGTCCACGACCGGGTGTTTGAAGCGGTCGCTACCTCCGAGCAAGGCGAGACGGCTCGCTTCACGGTCAGCCTCTCCCAGTTCACCGCTTCTGACGATGCGCCTGTAGGGACCACGCCCGGCACGTACTACCTCCGGGGGTCGTGGCGTTTGGTGCCAGGCACCGACGCGAATGGCGGGCCGCCCGCACTCAAGGGGACGCTCTCGGCGTACTCCACGCACGAGATGCTCGCTTCGGAAGACACGGTTCAAGCCGATCTTGCGCTGCTTGGCGCCTACGCACCTGGCGCCATCACCGCCCGCACGGGGGTCTACTCGGGAACCGCAGCGTTCGAGGGGACGCTGTGGCTTCCGATCGCACAGTAAGCAAGCCCGCACCGGCACCACGGAAGGGGAGGGACCGACATGACCACCTACAGTCGATCAAGGGGCAAGAGGCGTGTCTTGCGTCGCGCGACGTCCCTTGCGCTGGTGTTCGCGCTGGTATTCAGCGTGACGCCGGCATTCGCGGATGTCCCGTCGAAGACGCCGCCCAGTCCCAGCAGAAGTGCGATGCCGATGCCCGGCACGCAGGAGCAGGAGCTGGGCAACATCACATTCCCGGCCCCGTACAACGTGTTCGAGTTCGCGGTCACCTGCCTCGCGTGCCACGGTGGCTCGGTTGACCAGAACGTCGGGCACGGCGGCAACTGGGCCGGGACCAACATGGCTTCGGCGGCCCGAGATCCGATCTTCCGGGCCAATGAGCTCATCGTCAACGACGCCGTTCCCGGTGCCGGTAACCTGTGTTTCCGGTGTCACAGCCCCAACGGGTGGCAGTCGGGCCGCTTCAACCCCAAGCTCAATGGTGACGCGCAAGGCGGCACCATGATGCACAGCATCCTGCTCTCCACCGACGACGAGGGGATCTTGTGCGAGGCGTGCCATCGCGTTATCGGCGGCGCCACTATGAACACGGTCCCCGGCTCGTCGTTCCCGTCGACAGATGCCGCGTTCAATCTGCTGGGTGGCGTCTACGACTGGCCGCACAGTGGCACCCCGTACCCGCAGGGCCCATCGGCCGGCGATCCTCTCGGCGATGCGACGCTGCAGTACATGGACGGCATGACGTACGGTGGCCCGCGCGGCGGCTCGGTTGAGACGACCTACGGCGAGGCGCCGAATGCCGGAACGAGCTACACCGGCCAGATCTACTCCGTGTACCCCGCGGGTTGGCCGGCTGCAGCCAAGATGCTGACTGACAGCAAGCGAATCGCTCTTGGCCTGCCCAAGTACAACTCGCTCGGCCAGGAGTACGCGTATAACCCCGATGGCTCGATCGCTCCGGTGTTCGAGGAGCCGGCAGACGTTCCGCGCAACGAGTTGGGTCAGAAGGATTACAACGCGCAGTCGATCTCCATCGAACACCCGACCGTGAAGGCCGACTACCAGTCCTCAAGCGAGTTCTGTGGCGCATGCCATGAACTCACCGTGCCGATCGGTACGGGCATGCCCGAGCAGCGCACGTACACCGAGTGGAAGTACAGCGACTGGGGCAAGGACCTGAACAGCGACGGCACCGTCGGCAAGACCGACGCCTCGCTCGCGGTGGTCGGTGGCGACAAGCGCTGCCAGGACTGCCACATGCCCAAGATGAAGCACGAGTACAGTGACGCCGCACCGGTGGCGCTGAACCCGGACCCGCTCTTCACGGGCTACTTCCCGTACGGAAAGGACCGCAACCCCGACGGTGGTACCGCATTCCATAAGTTCGCAGGCGCCAACATGCACCTACCGCAGATGATGAAGGTGCTCTACCCCGAGGTCGATCTCGAGGTCGTCGGCGCCCCGACGGGCGGCGACACACGCCTGTTCCCGGGCATGATGTCGGATCGTTCCAGCATGTGGGACCGCACCACGCGCAATACGCAGCTCTCCATGCGCGAAGCGGTCAGCATCGACGCGAGCATTCCGGTTGAGGTGTCGCCAGGCACCTATGAGGTCAAAGTCACGGTCACCAACAACACCGGCCACCGTGTGCCGAGCGGCTATCCCGACGGTCGTCGGATGTGGGTCTATCTCAACGTGATCGACACCGAGGGCGTGTCGAAGTTCGAGTCCGGCGAGTACAACGATTCCACGGCGGTCCTTGTCGACAGCCGCGCCACTTCAACGACGATCACCTCGGCTGATGAAGCCATGATCTATGAGAAGGTCACCGGTTCCGATGTGGATCTCGATGGCGAGTACATCGAGTCACCCGACCTGCTCAACCCCGTGGTCGTGTTCGACAACCGCATCCCACCGTCGGGCTTCGAGTCGGCAGCCTATGAGGCCGCTGGCGTGAAGTTCATCAACTACACCGACGAGCTCGTGAAGACGGGCGTGACTCCCTACACCGACATGACGCGTTTCGCATCCAATGTCGACACGCTCACGTATCGCTTCACCTCCACGCCAGGGCAGCAGCTCGCTGCTGTCGCGAAGATGCAGTACCAGTCCCAGACCCGTGAGTTCATGGAGATGCTCAAGGACGATCAGCCGGCTTCGTCACCGAGGCCGCAGGGTCCGCCGAGTCTCCTCTCGGGCAACTACCCCAACATTCCCAACTACCTGTCCGAGAACCCTGCCCTCGACTTCGCGAACACGACGGATCTCGACGGCGCTGCACTCGAGGACAACTGGGGCGGGCTCGCCTACGCGGCGTGGCTCAAGACAGGTATGGGCGCACCGTACACGTTCGATGTCGCTCGTAGTGGGGTCATCACCCCGCCGACTCCGCCCGAGATAACCGTGAGCAGCCCTCCGGGGAACCTCATTCTCGGCCAGACGATCGGCAACCCGTTCGCTTTGCAGCTCGACTGGAACCCGGTCGAAGGCGCTGACGGCTACGAGGTCTGGGTGCGCTACGGGGTGAGTGAGGACACCGCTTCGTGGGATCGAATCGCGCTCGTCGACGGTGCTGTCAACACATTCACGCATGAGGCGCTCAACGTGGCCAAGACCTACGGCTACAAGGTGGCGGCGTACAACTCCGCGGGCTCGACGCTCTCCAACGTCGTTGACGCGCAGACGCCGGTCGACCTGCCCATGACGCCGATGAACCCCAAGGTCTTTGGCACGACCTCGCGTACGGTCACGCTGACCTGGGACGATATCGCGGATAACGAGACCGGCTTCCTCATCGAGCGGCAGACGGTCAATGCCGACGGCTCACTCACCGCGTGGGCTCCCGTCGGTGTCCCAACGAGTGCAGAGTGCGGTCTGTTGACCACGTGGGGCGCGGCGTCGTGGACCGACACGAGTGCCGATCCGTCCAGCATGTACAACTACCGCATCGCGTCGTACAACGTCGCCGGCGCGTCCGGTTGGGCAACGCCGATCGTGATGGCTCAGACGCCGATCGATCCGCCGAGCGCGCCGGGCGCCCTGACCGCGACGCCTGTCGGCTTCACGCAGGTCAACCTTGCGTGGGGCGCGGCCACCGGCTCTCCTGCCGGCTACAACGTCTACCGGTCGACGACGGTTGGCCAGCTTGGCCCCAAGCTGCGGACGGTTGCCGGTGAGAGCTTCATCGACACCAATGTCGCCGGGGCGACGCACTACATCTACACCGTGTTCGCGTACAACGCGGGCGGTGAGTCGGCGACCGGAGCTTCCGCCGAAGCCACCACCCCAGCCCGTTCCGGCACCGTGACCGGAGTAATCACGAACAATGCGGTCCCAATCAATCGGGCCGTGGTGACCGCGTTCAATGCGACCACCGACACCTCGGTCAAGGGCGTGTTCACTGATGCGACCGGCCGCTACACCATGACCGGGCTTGCACCTGGCACGTACCACCTGCGATTCACCAACATCACTCCGTCGAGCCTGCAGCAGTACTACGACCACGCGTCGACGATCACGAGTGCCTCGGTGGTCACCGTGACGCAAGACTCGACACTCACGGTCTCGAGCGATCTGGCGCCGCCGGCCCCGCCGGCATCGACGACGATCACCGGCACCGTGACTGCGAACGGCACCCCGCAAAACAGGGTGGTCGTCACTGCATTCACCAGTGGGGGCTCGTATGTGAAGAGCGTCTTCACGAACGCCTCGGGGCAGTTCTCGATGACGTTGGCCTCCGGTGGCTCCTATAAGCTGCGTGCGACGGGCACCACTCCGTCGTCGCTGACCCAGTACTACCAGCGCAAGAGCAACATCACGCTCGCCGATGTGGTCACCGTTACGAATGGTGGCAGCCTCGGACTGACGTGGAGCCTGACCCCGTAGCGGGTCCGGTCAAGGACGAAGTATGGCGGGGCCCGGCGCGATGTCGGGCCCCGTCTGCGTACTCGGCGGAGCCTGAAGTGTGATGGATATCACACACGCTGCTGGTATGATGCCGCCAGGCTCCGACCAGGAGCGATCATCGACGTAACGCCACGCCCTTTACTCGCGACCGTTCAGCTTCAGGAGACACCGCGCATGAAGCACCGCTTCACCATGCTCCTCATGTGTGCGCTCGTCGCGACGGCGCTTCTGCCCTCCGCTGCGTTTGGCTGGGGCAACGGTGGCGAAGACAGTCTCGATGACCGGCGATGGGGCGCCCACGACTGGGCGGTGTGGCAGGCCTACGTCGCCGCCGGCAGCCCCGCGTGGTTCGACGTCGACGAGGCGATTCTGGCGAGCAACGATCCGGACTACGACGAGTCCGATCGAACCGACCACGGTTTCCAGACCGATCGCGGCATCGGCGGCGCGCCCTATCAGGTCGGCGAGCTGTATACCGCCGCGATCAAGGCCTACGAGGCCGGCGACACCACGCGCGCGAGCGCGATCATGGGCAGGCTCTCTCACTACTACGCGGACGTGTGCCAGCCCTTCCACACCACGTCGCCCGTCTCCACGTTCAGCTACATGCACACGCCGTACGAAGAGATCGAGTCGCTGGCGCACCTGAAGAGCCAGACGGCGATGCTGGTGCCGCGTGCCAGGCGCAAGCCGACCGACGTGCGGCTCATGACAATCAAGTCCGCCGAGGTCGTCCATGCTCAACTGCCGACGATCGTGAACAACTGGAAGCACGGTGGTATCGGCAACTCACAGATACAGGCCGTGACCCGCGTATGTCTGAGCCAGGCGGTGAACGGGCTGGCCGATATGATCGCCGCCGTTCCATCCGGTGCGGGGCAGGCCAGTGCGGCTGCCGAGTGGTCGGAGTTCGTGACGTACCGCCAGTACGCGGGGCAACACCGCAACGCTCGGATCGACGCGCGCGTCGTTGATGCTGCGGGCAACCCGCTGCGCGCGGTGAAGGTCGTCTTCATCTGGCAGTTCGCGAACGGCGCCCGCAAAGACACCAGGTTCACCGACTCCGACGGCCGAGTGCACAGCGTCCAGGACACCGGCAGCCAGCCGCTCTTCACGCAGTTCTGGGTGAGCGCGAACACCAGATCCGCCGAGCAGACGGTGACATCTCCGAGTCGCTGGTTTGTCACCACCCCGGTCCTTCGCGACGGGCTTGGCGGGTTCAAGACGACGCTCTCCAATCGCAAGCCCAAGCGCAACACCAACGTCACCGCTCGCGCGAGGTGCGTGAGCTCCTCCGGGCGCCGGGTCAAGGGCCTCCGCGTCCGGTTCGTGTGGAGCTTCCCAGCCGGGGATCTCGTTGAGTACGCCTACACTGCTTCCGATGGGATCGCGCGTTCCACTGTCAATGTGGGCGCGGCACCAAAGGGCAAGAGCATCTATGTCGCGGCGAGCACCACCGCCGGCGGGGTCATCAGGCGCTCGCGCCTCAACTTCTACCCGCAGTAGCGAGGCTGGCGAGCGCGAGTCGTCACAGTTCGGTCTAGTCGCAGTTCATCCCGATGTCGTGCATGACCGTCTGAGTCGCGAGTGCGCCGTCCCACAGGATGCGCGTGGTCGACGCCGTCGTCGGCAGCTGCTCGCCACTCTCTGTGAACAGACGCATCACGCCGGCGGGGTGCCTCACGCCGGTGTCGAGCACGGTTCTTCGTGCCTGTTCCACGTTGTCCCGCTCGCTCTCGCAGATGAAGTCCCGCATCATGCGTCCGACGAGATCTGTGTTGCTCGAAACGCCTAGTGCGGTTGCCAGCGCTTCGTTCGCATACTGGATGGTGCCGTCGATCGCCTCGACGACCACGCCGCTTGTGAGGTTGGCAAGCAGCGAGCGGTATCGGTCCTCGCTCTCGGCGAGTTGGCGCACCGTCCACTCGCGCTCTGAGACGTCAGTGACGAATGAGAGCATCGCGGGCTGACTATCGAGGAACATCGGGATCGAGGAGACCTGGCCTGCCGCGAACTCCCCCGTGTGCTTCCGAAGCTCATACGTGACAGGGGCGGGGCTATCGCCGGTGGCCACTCGCGCGAGGTCCGCCAGCGCCTTGGCCAGCTGCGGTGCCTGAATGAAGTCGAGCAGACTGCTTCCGACGATCTCGGCTTCGCTCTCGGACCCGTACATAGCCACGAGCGGCGGGTTCACCCAGAGGATCTTGCCCGTGAACGGACTCGCGATGACGATGGGTACGGGGACGTGCTGCAGGATCTTCAGGAGCTTGTCTTCTGGTCTCTTGGCCATGTGTGCCTCGTCTGTGAGCGACCGCTTCTGATTCAGTATCCTCGTATTCGCGCGACGTCTGGCCGGACTCGACCGCGAAACCTGCCGTTCGTCGGCGATATCTGCCGCTGGTCGCAGCGGAGTCGCTGGCCTGCGCCGCGCCCAAGCGACCACTTATCCTCAAACTCACACCGTTGGAGACATCCGTTGTGTGAATTAGTGCTGATTCGAGCACATTGACTACCTCCGATGCGCATACACCCTACGAAGGGAAAAGCGGAACGAAGTCACGCGCGACATCGTAAGGGGACGATGCCGCTTTCGTTCTGCCCGCTTGGTGTATGCCAGACACCTGCCTCTGCGCGTGCCGGGCTGCACCAGCCTCAACGGAGGAGTGGTCATGGTGCGGAGAAGCATTTGGCATCGCACGCGCAGTGCTCTGAGTGCGACGGCGGTGGCATCACCGCGACGCAGGAAGGCGCTGCTCTTCGGAGCGATGCTGGCAATCGCGATCACCGCACTAGGGGTGACGATTGCGCTGGCGGCACCGTCGTACACAATCAACTACTACGCTGATCCTATCGGCGGCTACATCTCGGGGGAGAGTCCACAGACCCTCAGCGGCGAGGACGTCGGAAGCCCGGTCGAGGCGATTCCTTACGCCGACTACGTCTTCGTCCAGTGGGATGACGGGACCACGGCAAATCCGCGCCAAGACAGTGGCTTGACGGGCGACATGGACGTGACGGCTCAGTTCGAATGGGTCGATCCGGGTGGCGGAGATCCCGGTGGCGGGGATCCGCCCATCCAGTACGCGCTCACGTACTTTGCCGGTGACGGGGGGACCATCTCAGGCGAAGCGCTGCAGTTCGTCGATGAAGGCTCGAGCGGCTCGACGGTCGAGGCCGTCCCCGATCCGGGCTTCGTCTTCGCTCGGTGGTCGGACGAGTTCGAGAACAACCCCCGTACGGACGTCGACGTGTGGTCAGACATCACGGCGACGGCTATCTTCGAGGCCGATCCCACCTACATCCAGAACCTGCGTTCCGAGTCCCACCCGAGCGAGTCGTTCTGGTCTCGCAATACGACGCCGACCTTCTCGTGGGACATGACTTCAGCTGCCCCCGGCTACTCGTGGGTGCTCAACCAAGATGGCGGAAGCGGGACTCTCGACTCCACGATCGACTCCCTCTCAGTGAGTTTCCCGACCCGAAGTGAAGTCGCGAGCTGGACCGACTACGGGTACCTCACACAGATGGAGTCCGGCGACCTGAACAACGACGGGCGTCCGGACTTCGTGGGAGTCATCCAGGAAGGTCAACGCAGGGTCGGCATCCTGTTCTCATCCGGCTCGGATTCCTTCGAGCCGATGCAGGCGATCCAGCTTTCAGGCACGACGGGATCGAACCCGCTCGGCGGCGTGGCCATCGGTGACGTCAACGAAGACGGATGGAACGACATCGCCGTATCGGACATGAACTCAGTACCGCCCCGCGTGGTGGTGCTGACGAGCGATCAGGACGGTACGTTCACCGAGGGCGCCGGGGTTTCGGTGCCGCTCTTCGATCAGCTTGGGCAGGTCGAACTGGTCGACATGGACAACGACGGCACGCTCGACATCGTCACGCAGGATCACGAGCGCGTGCATGTGTTCACGGGCAATGGTGACGCGACGTTCAATGCGCCGAGCAGCACCGACGCCCTCGGCTTCAACATCATGCGGTTCGACACCGGCGACATGAACGAGGACGGTCGCAAGGACATCGTCACGGCTGACTACAGCGGCAACTGCGTCCGAATCAGCCGCTGGAACGCCGACGGCACCTGGTCGACCGGCGGGGCAGTTCCTTCCGGCACCGGCACCAGCGACGTCGCAGTGCTCGACATCGATCGCGACGGCCATCTTGATGTCGTGAGCGCATGGGCCGGCGACGGCTCGTGGTCGTCCATGGGTGGCGCGCAGCGCTATCTGGGAGACGGCACCGGGTCGCTCGGCATGTGGTCGCAGTTCACCACATCCAGCAACTACCTCACGCGGATTTCCGTCTCGGACTTCAACCGCGACGGCTACTCAGACCTCGCGATTCTCGACTGGAACGTGATGACCAAGGGCGTGCATGTCTTCCTGAACAACGCCTCAGGCAGTTTCGGCCCAATCCACAGCGGCACGGGCGCCATCTCGGCGGCCGGCTTCGCTATCGCCGATACGAACGGTGACGGCATCGACGAGATCGTCTCCTCGATAATCGGTGAGCCGGACGCGGGGCTCGGCACCAATCGAGGCTACATCGAGATCGCGCGGCGCGGTCCGCTGGCCCTCACGGGGCCGGTCGGCGACGGCGTGCACTACTTCCATGTCCGCCAGATCGATTCGCTCGGTTCTGCGGGCGCCGAGGTGGACCGCGCGGTTCGCATCGACACGACCCCGCCAACGATGGAGCTAACCGGCGTCACCGACGGCGGGATCTACGCGTCGACTGAAGGCGCGGTCGCAAACCTCACGACGAGCGACGCAAACTCGGGTGTCGCGATGCTGGAGTGGATGCGGACGACAGACGTGCAGTGGAGTGGTGGAGAGAGCAGCTCGGTTTCCATCCCCATGCCGACTGACGATGGAGCGTATCAGTACGACTACCGGATGACCGACAACGCGGGAAACGTCGGGACAGGACACTTCCACGTGCGGATCGTCGGCGCTGTGACCAACTTCGCCTCTCCGACCAACCCCGATGAGGACCGCTGGTATCGATCCAACGACGTCAGGTTCACGTGGGATCTATCCGGAGGCGCGAACGCTGTCTCCTACGACCTCAACGACTCACCGGATGGCGGAGAGCTGAACGCCAGCCCCGACCCGCTTCCGCTCGGCTACACGCTCACGTCGATGAGCGCCGGTGCCGAGTTCCAGCATGGCGAGGTACAGCACGGCGACTTCAACAACGACGGCATCGGCGACATCGTCTACGACAGCGGCAGCGTCAAGACGATGCACGGCAGCGGTGACGGGACCTTCTATCTTGCGTACTCCGACTACAACGGGAACAGCGGGTCTCTGTGCGTCGGCGACTTCAACGAAGACGGAATCGATGACTTCTTGTATGGCGGCTTCGACACGTACTGGACCCTCTATCAGAACAACGGCAACGGTGCGTCCTATACGAAGAGGCAGATATTTGGCGCCCGGGTCATGCACGACGCGCAGGCCGCGGACTTCAACGGCGACGGGCACCTCGATTTCGTCGCAGCCGCAGGAAACAACGCCAAGTACGAGATCTTCTTCGGCAACGGCAACGGCACGTTCGACGAGGCCGTGGAGTATCAGGCGCCAGCGGCGGACTACAGGGCCCTCACGGGTGACTTCGAGGGTGACGGCGATCAGGACGTTTTCCTCGCGTCGCCGGACAATAGGAATGTCAGCCTGTTCCTTAACGACGGTACCGGCGTGTTCCCGACGTACGCATCCGCCGATGACGTCCCGGTGCAGGGCACCGTGGATGTGGTCGAGTGCTGGGCAGTCGGCGACCTGAATGGCGACGGCTACCTCGACGTCGCCTGCAACCGCAACAATGGCTCGGTCCTGCGGGTGCTTGAGGGCTCAGCGTCCGGGCTGGGGTCGGCGGCAACCGTCGGCGATGGGAACGGCAGTGTGAGCACCTTGGTGCTCGAGGACTTCAACAACGACGCTGCGCTCGACATCGGTATCACACAGGGGGGCTACTTCAAGGTCCTTGCGAACGACGGCCTCGGCAACTTCCCCGACGCTTGGGCTGGTCTGCGGCAGTGGTCCCTCACCGACAAGATCGTGGCAGCGTTCGACTGCAACAACGATGGGCGTACGGACGTGGTCGCGTCGCCGTGGTACTACGGCGGCTTCGCCTCGCTTCTGAGCGACGGCGCGAGAGTGGGCTTCACAGGAGTAGCCGACGGCGAGCACTACTTCCATGTCCGCGGTGTCCGCGGCGCGACGGCCGGTCCGGTCACGACCCATCGCGTTCGTGTCGACGCCAATGACCCGACGGTCACCATCAGCGGTGCCGTCGACGGCGAAGGCTTCCTGCCCGAGAGCGCTCCGACCCTTGCAGTGAGCGCACTCGACTCAGGCTCAGGCCTTCGCGACTTCAAGTGGCGCGCTGTGGGCGAGCCATGGGCAGACGAGGCTGACGCAGCGGTAGACATCACCGTTCCGAGCGAGCCGGGGTTCTACCGCTATGACTTCCAGGCACGCGACATCGCGGGCAACGTGCGGTCGTTCCGGTTCAGCGTGACCATCTTCGGCGAAATCTCCGGCGCGAACGTCGATGGGCTCGCACCTGACCAGTGGACGTGGAACACGAACCTCGTCGGCTATTGGGACAATCTCCTCGGTGCTCACGCTTACTCGCACGAGGTCAGTTCCGACCCGGCCACCGACACGCTCGATACCACTGCCGACCCGACCGATCGCTACCTCATTGAGGCAGGCACCATCGCGGCCACCGGCAACCCGGCCAAGTTCCTGCTCGTCGACGTGAGCAACGACGGCGTTGACGACATAGTCACCGCCGACTCGGCCGAGAACCGTATCGGCGTGCAGATCGGCAACGGTGACGCGAGCTTTGGAGCAGAGCAGCTTTACTCGGCGGCCGACACCGGATTCGATGCGATGTCGCTGCTCACGTCGGGCGACTTCAACGATGACGGTTGGACCGACGTTGCGAGTGCCGGGACGGAAGAGTCGCCTGACCTGCTCGTGTTCCTCAACGACGGGGCGGGCGGGTTAGCGTCGGGCGTTCACTATCTCGCGGGCAGCTCATACTCCGTAGACATCAAGTGCGCGGACTTCACCACGGACGGCACCCCTGATCTGCTGCTCGTCAGCCTTGACGGCGGCTACACGATCCTGTCTGGCGCGGGGGATGGCACCTTCGGCCCCGCCGAGTACCACGCTATTGCTGCCACTGGCGGCGTCTGCGGCGCTACCTTCGGTGACTACAACGGCGACGGCTTGCCGGACTTCGCAATCGGCTGCGGTGACTACCGCGTGCGGATCTATCTCAACGCCGGCGGCACCTTTGAACTTTCAAACGAGATCGTTCTCTACGACTACCTGACCCGAGGAATGGTGTCGGGCGATATCGACGGGGACGACAAGGACGACATCTTCGTGTGGTCGACGACCGGCTTCTACTACCTGCCGCCTTACGTGATTGCCAGTGGTTCAGGGTTTAGCTCGCTGCATCCGATAAACATGGCTTCCGACCCCGGGCTCACTGACGCGAAGATCGCCGATGTCAACGGTGACGGCGCCAATGAGATCGTCTACGTGAACTCGGTGTACGGCAGTGTCCGCGTCGTCGCTGGAAACCCGAGCAGTGGTTTCGAATTCGCGGACACCCTCTGGACGCCGCAAGCTTCGCAGATCGCAGTAAGCGACCTCGACGGCAATGCGACCGTCGAGCTGATGATCTCGAACGCCTCAACGTCTGAACTCTACTGGTACAAGATGGACAATCCGCTGCACTACTTCGGCTCCGCCCCCGACGGTACCAACTACTTCAAGGTACGCGCGGTAGGATCCAACGACTCTGGTGGACCCGTAACGGTCGTGCCCTTCCACGTCGATACCGCGTACCCGACGGTATCGCTCGAGGGCATGGCTGACGGCGGCACCTACATCGCCGCAGAAGGGGCCCTGGGCCGAATCGTGGCCACGGATCCCAATGCGCCGGACTGCTCCGGTATCGCGTCGGTCAGCTACGAACTCGTGGGCGGACCTGACGGCGAAATCACCGTGGAAGGCGACACGGCTACGGTGCTGCTGCCGACGACGCCTGGTTCCTATACCTACAACTGGGGGGCGACTGACAACGCCGGCCTCACAACGGGCGGCATGACAACGTTCCTGCTCGTCGATTCGGCTACCGGGCTGAAGTCCCTGACGCACCCTGATCCCAACACCTGGTACAACAGCAACCGACCCGGCTTCGCCTGGGACCAGATCCCCGGGATGGACTTCTCCTTCGAGATCACCACAGCGGCCGGATCCACGCCTGATCTCATCGGCGATGCGTTTACGCGCGGGATTCTTTCGCAGCCCAGCCTGCTCCCCGGCCATCAGTACGCCGCCGACACCGAGTTCGCAGACATCAACAACGACGGACATCTCGACCTGCTGTGGCTCAACTCCGGCACCGACTGCATGTACCTTCGCCTCAACAACGGCTCCGGTGGCTTCGATGCCGAGCAGGAGTTCGATATCGGCACCAGCGTGACCGGCCTCGCGGTGGCCGATGTCGACAAGGACGGCAACCTCGACGTGCTGGTCTCGCTCTCAAACCAAGACGCCATAGGAATCTTCGAGGGTGACGGCCTGGGCGGCTTCACTCGTCGCGATGACGCTGATACAGGCTACGGCCCCAGGCAGATCGGCGCCGGCGATTTCGACGACGACGGTAACCTCGATCTCGTGGTCGGCACCGACGGCGAGTACTACGTTGGCGTCATGTATGGCGACGGCGCGTTCGGCTTCACCGCATACAACCGTGAAGACGCCTATGACGTGATTGCCCTCGACAACGGCTCCATGGGTGGTGTGACCGTCGGCGACTTCGACAACGACGGAGCGACGGACTTCGCCGCCAGCATTTGGGAAGGCATCGAAATTCGTCGGAACCAGGGCGACAGTTCGTTCGCGCAGTCGGTCATGTACGACTACGAGAACTACGCCTACAACCTCGTCTCGAGCGATCTGAACGACGACGGAACGACTGATATCGTCGCGACGGACAGCAACAGCAACAAGCTCACCGTGTACTTCAACAGCGAGCTCGAGCCCGGCATGTTCAACGGCGACGATATCCGGCAGTTTGCGGCCCATTCTGACGGCGACGTCGATGTCGCGCTCGGTGACGTCAACGGCGACGGCCAGCCCGACATCGTGACCTCGAACAACAACAACGCTGTGGTCTCCGTGTACGCCAACAACGGCGGCGACTTCTCGGACAGGACCGATTTCGACTCGGCCGGCTTCTCCGGCAACGGGGTGGCCGTCGGCGACTTCAGCGGCGACGGCTATGCGGACGTCGCTGGCGATTACGAGCACTACAACGACAACACCGGTGACTGGGAGTTCGGCATCCTCACGATGCGCGGCGGCAAGGCGCTCTCGACGATGCTCGCGAGGCCGGTCACCACGATGGACTTCGAACTGGGCAGCAGCGCCCGGTACATGACGACGGGTGACTTCAATAGTGACGGCTTCGAAGATGTGGCCTTCACCAACACGTACGACGACAGGATCTCGGTCCGCATCAACGACGGCGCGGGTCATTTCGACACCTATCAGCCCGACATCGCATCTATGCCGTACCCATCGGGCATCGTTGCGGCCGACTTCAACAAGGACGGCAGCGTCGACCTTGCGGTAGGCAGCAACACCGAGGGTATCGTCGGGCTCTACGTCGGGGACGGCGAGGGCGGCTTCGTGCTGGACGATACGGTCACCGGTCTACCGTCTGTCATGGAGATGAAGACAGGCGACTTCAACGGCGACACCTGGCCGGATCTTGTCATGGCCGGTGACGCAGGTTGGGAGTTCGCGACCCTCGTCAACGATGGCGCCGGTTGGTTCGGCGCGCCGAACTCCATCCCGCTGACCTACCTCGGCTCTGGTCGCGTCACGGTCGCCGACTTCGACGACGACGGACGCGATGATGTGGCAGCGACCTACGACGGCTTCGACTCCATGTACAACTCCTGGGGCACCGGCGTGTGCGTGGCGATGTCGACCGCTGAGCCGGGGACGTACGACACGTCCGAGTACTACGTGCCGAGGTCCGCTGACATCGCGTCGGCCGACCTCAACGGCGACGGTCAGATCGACATTGTGACCGACACCGACGACGGCACCGAAGCCGGGTTGCTGTGGAACAACGGCGAAGGATTCGATGAAGACGTCTACACGCAGCCGTTCGATGACGCGTGGGGCCTTGCTGTAGACGACATCAACGGGGATGGTCGCAACGACCTTGTGCATACCTCGTCGTACTCGAGTTTCATCTTGACCCAGCGCAACACGGGATCGACCCCCGTGTTCGATGAGGGCGAGCGAATCGCCAACACCACCAACAACAACTACGACATCGCAACCGCTGACTTCAACCACGACGGCTACGTAGACGTGGCGAATGTCGGCGCCGGCTGGGACGATGCCACCTCGCGAAACGTGAGCAGGCTGAACGTGTACTACGGCCAGGCGCCCGCGTCACTCGCGGAGTTCGGTCCGTTGGACGACGGCATCTACAACTTCAACATTCGGCCGGTCTTGGGTGGTGTGGGCGGCACTACGACATCCATGCAGGTCAAGATCGACTCCGGCGGACCCACGGTCGAGATGTCCGGTGTCACCGATGGCGGCGCCTACAGCACCGCACAGCAGGCGGTCATCACCGCCAGCGACAGCGGGGCCGGCGTGGACCGCATCGAGTGGCGTGTCGGCACGGGAGCGTGGACACAGGTCGAGGGTGACACCGCCACGATCGACATCCTGACCGCCCTCTCGGGCAGCTTCACCTATCAGTACCGCGCCTATGACCTTGCGGGCAACGCGAGCGACACCGGCAGCTTCACCGTCACGATCATCGGGCCAATCACCGGGCTCGTCTCCTCGAGTCATCCCGACCCGGGTGCGTGGTACAACAACCAGTGGCCGCAGTTCCAGTGGACGGCGATCACGGGTGCGCAGTACTCGTACTCGATCGATCAGAATCCGGCCGGTGAGCCCGATCTCGCCGGCGATGACATCGAGGGACCGACCCTGTTCGGCGCCGCACACACCTACGAAGTGGGCGACACTCCGCGTCGCGTCACGTACGGTGATTTCAACGAGGACGGCGCCCTGGACCTGGTCGTGGTGAATCGCGGCAGTTCGTCGGTGAGCGTACTGCTCAACGACGGCGACGGTTCGTTTGAGACGACACCGGCCGCCGAGTACTTCGTTGGCGACTCGCCCACAGAGGCCGTTGCAGACGACCTCGATGGCGACGGGCATCTCGATCTCGCGGTGACGAACAAGTACGACGATACCGTCGGTGGCGATCCAGGCAGCATCAGCGTGTTGCCGGGCATTGGAGACGGCACGTTTGGCAGCGAGACACGCTTCGATTGTGTGGCGCACCCGTATGGGATCACCAGCGGCGACTTCGACCGCAACGGGTCGATCGATCTCGCGATCGCCCCGAACGACGAGCCCACATTCACGGTGCTGCTCAACGACGGAAACGGCGACTTCTCTAACCGCAGTGACAAGACGCCGCCGAGCGACGCATCGGTCTACTGTGCGATCGGCACCGGCGACTTCGATGCTGATGGCCAGACCGATATCGCGTTCTCGACGAGAGGCAACGGCCTGTGCGTCGCACTCGGCGATGGCAACGGCGGATTCGACCAGGCGAACATGTCGTTCGTTGGTGTGCCGAACGGGTATGCCGAGGATCTGCGTGTCGGCGACATGAACGCCGACGGTCATCCCGATATCGTCATGACCGACTACGACGGCCAGATTGCGGTCTGCGTGAACAACGGTACGGGCGAGTTCACCGAAGGCGGCACGAGCTGGTACTCGATGCGCTACTCGTCGGAGGCGCTCACGCTTGGCGACGTGAACGGCGACGGATACCCCGACGCCATCACCGCGGCAAATGACGAGGAAGATGCGGATGTTCAGGTCTTCCTCGGCAACGGCGACGGCACACTCGCCGACCCTCAGACCGTCTACGGCAACAGTGGCGGACGCGGCGTTGTCGCAGCCGATCTTGACGGCGACGGCGTGGACGACCTCGCAGCATCCACCAGCAACAACGAACTCGCCATCCTGCTCTCGTCCGAGCATGCGGCTGAGGCTTGGGTGGGCCAGCTCACAGACGGTACCTGGTACTTCCATGTCCGCCAGGTCAGCATGGAGCAGGGCGGCCCTGTCTCGACGGTGCCTGTCAGGATCGACGGCACCTCTCCGACCATCGAGCTTGGTGGAGTGGTGGACGGTGGCGTCTATGCTTCCGGCTCGGCGCCTCAGGTCTCGCTTGTGGCGACAGATCCCAACGCTCCGGAGTGCTCGGGCGTCGTCCGTATCGGGTACACGCCGATCGACGGCGATGAGGTGATGGTGGACGGATCGTCCGCCACGTTCGATCTGCCAACCGCTCCCGGCGTCTACACGTACCGCTACTACGCGTGGGACGCTGTGTTCAACAGTTCCGGCTGGGACCGGATGTTCACAGTCACCATCGTGGGCGACATCACCGGGCTGACGTCCTCGACCCACCCCGATCAAGGCCAGTCCTACGAGACCACGATCGCGCGGCTGAACTGGAATCTGGCCAGCGGCGGCTCGTATAGCTACTCGGTCGACCAAGACCAGAACGGCACTCCGGATCTGACGACTGACACCATCAACGTGCCGATGCCGTTGGTGGACAGCGCGTCGTACTCGGCTGCAGATCTGTACTCGTGGGTCTCGGCCGTTGGCAGCGGCGACTTCAACGAGGACGGCCACGAGGACGTGGCCACGGGATACAACGGCAGCACGGGCGGCATCGGCATCAAGCTGAACCAGGGCGATGGTACATTCAGCGCCTCGTCCCCTGAGCATCTCTACACGACCAACACCGTGCCGCGTGAACTCCATGTTGTCGACCTGAACGAGGACGGCCATCTCGACCTTGTCTTCTACAACTATGGGTTGACCTACGCCGGAATCATGTTCGGCAACGGTGATGGCAGCTTCCAGGCGATGCAGACGCTCGCTGTGGGCAATACGTACGGCCTTGCGCTCGGCGACTTCAACAACGACACGCATCTTGATCTCGCGTTCAGCGACAGCTACGCCTTGAGCGTGGGCGTCTACCTCGGCAACGGTGACGGCACCTTCGGTACCCTCGAGCGGCCTACGCTGCCGGCCGGGCGCGTCAGCGCTGACAAGCTCGGATGTGCGGACCTCGACAAGGACGGTCGCGATGAGCTGCTCGTCGGTGCGCTCGACGACACGGTCTGGAACAACCACCTGCTCGTGCTCGACGGGGCTGCGGACGGCATGTTCACGGGCGCTACGCCAGTGGACTACACGCTCACGAACGGCGGGGACTTCATCGCAAGCGATTTCAATGACGATGGCAACCTAGACGTTGCGGCGGGTTCAGGTTCAAAGGTCGACGTGTTCCTCGGCGACGGAACGAATGGGCTGTTGCTTTCGCAGACGGTGAGTACCGGAAACAGCGAGTTTGTCCTTGGTGATTTCAACGGCGACCACACGACCGACATCGTGACCTCCGGTGGCATGGCAAGCACGATCGTGGTGAACTACGGCACCGGCGACGGCACCTTCGCGCCCGGCGCCACTGCAGCCGGTTACGCGTCATGGACCGACATCGCTGCATCCGACTTCAACGGAGACGGGCTGAGCGACGTCGTCGTGCCCGGGAGCGGCGACACGATGATGTGCTTGTTCGGCTCGGACAAGACCTACAACGCCGAGATCGGCCCGCTGGAGGCCGCCACCTGGTACTTCCACATTCGTCAGGTCGGTGGAGCGTCCGGCAGTGAACTGGGCGGCACCACGGCGACGTATCGGATCAATATCGGCGCCGGCGTAGTCACTCGCTCACTGGCGTTCCTTGCCGGCAACGGCGGCTCGCTCGACGGCACGGTGACCCAGTCGGTGATTGATGGCTCCGACGCTACAGCAGTCACCGCCAACCCGGCGGTCGGCCACCACTTCGTGAACTGGACCGGCACGGGTTCCTTCGAGACGACGACGGCCAACCCGCTCGTCGTGGGTCCGGTCACCGAGGACGGCACCATCACGGCCAACTTCGAGATCAACACCCAGACTCTGACCTATCTGGCAGGGGAGCACGGTCTCATCGACGACGGAAAGGGCACGACTACCGCATGGAGCCCGACGCTCGACTACGGCACAGACGGACCTGAGGTCGGCGCAGTGGCCGACCCCGGCTACCGCTTCGTCAAGTGGTCCGATGAGTCGACGGCGAACCCGCGCATCGACACCAACGTGACGGCCGATGCGACCTACACCGCGACCTTCGAGATCGACCTCGCATCGAACCCCGATACCTTCACCGCGCAGGCCAATGAGGTCACCACCGTGACGGCGCCGGGCGTGCTGGCAAACGACTCGGCCGTCACGAGTGTCGAGATCGTCGCTGACGCTGGCCACGGCCACGTGACGCTTGCGGCCGATGGTGGCTTCACCTACACGCCGGACACGAACTACGTCGGTACCGACACGTTCACCTACCGTGCTACGGATGGCAGTGAGTGGACATCGCCGGCGACAGTCACTCTTCTTGTCGCCCCGCGCACCCTCGAGACCATCGAGGGCACGATCACGGCCGGCGGCATCGGGCTGAACCACATCGTGGTCACCGCCTTCGATTCCACGACCGACCTGTGGGAGGCAAGCGTCTTCACCGACGCCAACGGCCACTACGCGATGCGCGTGCTCAACGGCTATCACCACATCAGGTTCACGCGTGCAGCCGATGGTGTGCTCGCTGAAGGCCTCGAGCAGTACTACCAGCACGTCAAGAAGATCGTGGACGCGCAGGTCGTGCGCAACCACGTCGGCGAGCGACTGGTGCTCTCAGACGACCTGACGCCGCTGGTCGACC
>JAAXWY010000012.1 GCA_013334745.1 Coriobacteriia bacterium | reverse complement strand
GGCTCGCCGAGGAAGCGCACCGGCGGCGGGTCGGCCCACAGCGGCAGCACCTCTTTGGTCAGCAGCTTGATGAGCGTCGACTTGCCCGCGCCGTTGGGGCCCAAGACCACCAGCCGCTCGCCGGCGTCGATGCGGAACTCGTCCACCGAGAGGATCGCTCGTCCGTCCCGCATGACGACTGCGCCACGCAGCTCGAGCAGGGGCGGCGCCAACGACTCCGTGCTCACGTCGTCGCTCACAGCGCCGCCTCGTTGATCCGCGCGTAGCGGACGTGGTCTTCCCACCGGCCGTTGATGCGCAGGTAGCGCGGCGAGTAGCCCTCCCGGGAGAACCCGGCTCGCTCGGCGACGCCCAGCGACCGCTCGTTGTGCGGCATCACGTTGATCTCGAGCCGGTGTAGGCCGAGTTCCCCGAAGGCGATGCCCACCACACCCCGCACCGCCTCGGTCATGAAGCCCTGACCGACCGCGTCGGGAGCGAGCGCATAGCCCACGTGTGCCGACTGCAATGCGCCCCGGATGATGTTGCGGGTGTTGACCGCACCGATGACGACGCCCGGGTCGGTCTTGGGCGACAGGAACAGACACAGCGACATGCCGCGCCGGCCCTCCTCGATCTGGCCGCGCAACCGCTCGGCGACCACGGGCAACTGCCAGTAGTCGGCAGGCCGCGTGGGATCCCACGGGAAGTGGTACTCGAGCGAGCGCAGCCCGTACGCGCGCACAGGCGCGGCATGCTCGGGTCCGAGCTCACGCAGCAGCAGCCTATTGGTCTCCCACGCGCCCGGCATGCGTCCCCGCTACTCCGCGCTGCGATGGATGAGCGGAGCGAACGACTCGGAGGCGACGTCCTTGAGGACCTGCGCGCGTGCAATCGGGTCGAGCCCGGCGAGCTGCTCGCGCATGACCTCGCTTGCGGTCGCTATGCGGTCCGAACGACGGCTGACCGCGCCGCCGCTGATGACCGCGATTCCGCCGAGGATGAAGACCGCCGGCAGCAGGTACGGCCACGCCCCGCGCTTGCCGCGAATCAGGTTCATGATGACGGCGCCCAGCCCGGCTCCCACGAGCGAAAGCCCGATGGCGGCGTCGACCGCCGGGTCGTCGATGCGCTCGACGAACCGATCGCGGATCTCATCCTTGCGCGCGAGCCATTCGTCCTTGGTCGCGAGAATCTCTTCACGAGTGACCATTGTGGTCCCACCTTCCTTCTCGGTTAGTACGTTCCCGAGCAAAGCCGCCGAGCAACGCGAATCGCTACGCGGGCTTGGGGGCGGCGATCAGTTCGAGCAGGTTGTCGAGCAGTCGTGCGTTGTCGTTGGTGTCGATGGCGATGTTGGCGAAGATCGCATCGTCTCCGAGAACCACCACGCGTCCCGAGCCGATCGTCGCGACGCCCACCACGCCGTACGGCGGCTGCGGATCCTTCTTGTCGAACTTCTGGTCGTTGTTCTGGTCGACCACGACCTCGGCGGGCGCCTCGATGATGATGCGGGGATCGGCGATGTCGGACTTCTCGAGACCGACGGGCCAACCGGACGCGACGCTCAGCATCTTGACGCCCTCGGTGACCGGGTCGGCGATGACCTTGTCGGTCGCCCAGTAGCCCTGGTTGCCGTCGAGACGCGGATCGACCATGACTCCGGTGCCGACCGGCAGCCCGTAGCGTGCGGGCGTACCCATGACGGGGAACGGCACGTGGATCGTCATGATCATCGTGCCACCGCGCCCGACGAAGTCGTCGAGGACCGTGCGCTCCTCATCGGAGAGCGGAACCATGGGTCCGGGCAGGAACACCGCAGCGACGTCTTCGGACAGCGTCTTCTTGTCGATGGGCTTCGTGATCACCTTGACCGCGTAGCCGGCATTGCGCATGCGTTCGACGGCCTTCGACTGCCCGAGTTCGCTGGCATCCTGCGGCCCGAAGACCTCGTTGTGCGACATGTCGAAGACGATCGTGCCGCGCTTGGAACGCGAGCCGGTCGGCTCGAGCGTCTCGGCGACGATCATCGGGGCGGAAGGGTTCATCGGCAGAGTGGTGGCGGTCGACGAATCCTCGGCGGGCTTCTCGGCGTATCCGCCGGTGCGAATCTGAACGGACACGTAGATCGCATAGCCGAGGACGGCGATTGCGAGCACGACCGGTATCGAGATCAGGAGGGCGAGGGACTTCTTGGACACGGAACGGTCCTTTCGGTGGTGTCGCGAGTGCGGTTTGCGGGCAGAGAAACACCGATACGGTAGCACGCTCGGCCACGCACGACGCGCGCGGGCGTGAGATGCTTGCCGAGTCGACAATCGGTGAAGGGACCGTCGTGGCAGAACTCATGGTCATCGCGTACGTCTTCGGGCGTTGCGCCCTGTTCCTGTTCGTGTACGCGACCGCGTGGTACGTGCTCGCGCTCGTGATGCGCCGAAACGACATCGCCGACATCGCGTGGGGCCTCGGGCCGACGCTCGTCGCCTGGTGGCTCGCGCTGCAGCCGTTTGCCGCGCCGCATGCTCTGCCGCTGGCCGCGCTCGTAAGCGTGTGGGGGCTGCGCCTCGCGTGGCACGTCGCGCGCCGGGACTTCGCTCCGGGCCGTGGCGAGGACGCCCGCTACGCAGCGTGGCGCGCCGAGTGGAAGTACGTGAAGCTGCGCTCCTACCTTCAGGTCTTCCTGCTGCAGGCGTTCTTCATGCTGCTGGTGATTGCTCCGGTGGTCCTCATCGCGACCTCGGCCGTCGCCCCCTCACTGCCGTTCGTCATCGCGGGGCTCGCCGTGACGTTCGCAGGCTTCGCCATCGAGTCGACCGCCGACCGGCAGCTCGCGGCCTTCCTCGCGCAGCCGCGTGAGACGCGCGGGCGCGTGATGGACCAGGGGCTATGGGGATGGAGCCGCCACCCCAACTACTTCGGCGAATCGATGATCTGGCTCGGGTTCGCGATCCTCTCGGCGGGTGTTCCGCTGGGGTGGATCGGGTTCATCAGCCCGATGATCATCACGTGGCTGCTCGTGTTCGTGTCAGGCATCCCGATGGTCGAGCAGCGCCACGCGGGCGAGCCGGCGTGGGAGGCGTACAAGGCGAGGACCAGTGCGTTCGTGCCGCTGCCGCCCAAGCGCGACTGAGGCGGACTGCGCGCGGCTCGGTGATAGAGTGAGTTTGACCGCGACGCTCGAACGCGGAGCGCCCATGAGAGAGGACCTTCTCGATATGCCGTGGCAAAGAGACGACGACGACAATCTCAGATTCGACGGTCCGCTCGCGGACTTCATGGGCCTCATCAAGGTGTCCTACGAACAGGACACCGAGCGTGGCACCGACAACCCCGAGCTCGGCGAGTACGTCACCGCTACGGCCATCGTGCTTCGCGAGGTGATGATCGAGTACTTCTCGGATGACCCCGAGGCCAAGGAGTTCGTTGAGCGGCTCTCCGATGGCCTCAAGGAAGACGACAACGGCGCCGTGCACGTCGCCACCTTCGAGATGCTCGACGACATGGCCGAGCACATCGAGCCGGACGCCCTTGAGCACTGGATGTCCACGTTCGCGATTCGCGGCGCGATCGTGGAGTTGGCGACCACGGCCTTCGCGTGATCGCAGGCGTCGACACGCCGGCGCGTGATCGCCGTGTGACTGCGGCAGCCCGAGCACTCGCATGTGCGGTTGCGTTCTACATCGCGCTCGCCGCGCTCTCGCCCGCGACGGCCTTCGCCTCCACAGCGGCAAGCGCCACGCCCGATGCCTCGCCTGCCCGCGCCCGCACGGTCATCGTCGTGCTCGCGCCGTACCTCTCGTGGTCCGATCTCACCGCCGAGAAGACCCCCGCCATCCACAAGCTCCTCGAGTCAGCGGCCCTGGGCAGCCTGAACGCGAGGTCGGCCGACACGGGCTGGCCCACGTACGCGGGCGGCGCCCTCACCATCTCGGCCGGTCGCTGGGCGACCGGTCCCACCGGCGGCCCGATCGACGCCGCCTCTCTCGACCGCGCGCGCGAGGCGAACGCGGACTCGCTGTCGCCTCCCACGCTCGGGCTGCTCGGTGATGCGCTGCAGGGTGCCGGTCTGCGCACCGTCGCGGCGGGCGCCTCCGACACCTCGACGGTGGCTTCGGGGCGGTTGCGCCCGGCCGAGCTCATCGCGACCGACGGCAGTGGCACCGTGAACGTACGTTTCGGCGACTCGCAGGTGGCCGACGCCTCGGCACCGTTCGGGCTTCGAACCGACACCCGCGCACTCGTCTCGGACGTCGCGTCCGCGCTCACCGGCGCGCCCGGGCTGATCGTCGTGGACACCAGCGACCTGTCGCGCGCGCATGACGCGAGCGCCACGCCCGACGCTTACCGCGCCAATCACGCTGCGGCGGTGACCAAACTCGACGACCTCGTCGGGGAGCTCTCGCTGCTGGTCGCGCAGGGTGCCGGCGACGGAGTGATGCTCGCGATCGTGCCGGTCGCGACCAATAAGGAGTGGTACAAGGCGCCTGAGTTCGGGCCGCTCATCCTTGCAGGCGGCGGCTTCTCGGGCGAAATTCTCTCTGCCTCCACCCGCCGAGCAGGACTGGCCACGAACCTCGATATCGGCCCCACGGTGCTCGCGGCGCTGGGCGTCGAGGTGCCCGCACAGATGCTCGGCCGGCCGCTCACCTCACGCGCGGATGCGACGTCGGTTGACGAGCGCATCGCGCGCTACGCGCTGATCGACGCCTCGGTGGGCACGATCGACCGACTGCGCGACGCATGGCTCGCGCGCTGGTTCTGCTACGCCGCGATCGCCGCCATCGCGCTCGCGACGCTGCTGATCGCGTACCCGATGCGTCGCGCTGCGTTCGCCGGCGAGGCCGCTCTGATCGTGGTGCTCGCGGCGATGCCCGCCGGCTGGCTCATGCTGGTGGTCCGCCCGTGGCCGATAAACGATGCGGGCGCATTGCACGCGTTCATCGTCGCAACGGCGTTGATCGTCGCAGCCGCGTTCGGGGTTCGCGCCCTGTGGCCGAGCCGCGCGCCGGCTGCCGCGCTCTTCCTCACCACGCTCACCTCGTTCGCGATCGCACTCGACCAGTGGACGGGCAACCCGTTCGAGTCGGGCATCTTCTCGTACTCGATCGCCGCGGGCTGGCGCTACTACGGCATCGGCAACGAGGGTGCGGCGATCCTCGTGGGCTCGTCGATCGCGGCACTCGCGCTCGCTGCCGACTGCGTGCCCGAGCGGTTCGCGGGCGCTGTCCGGCGGTTCGGCATCCCCGTGGTTGGCAGCATCGTCGTCGTGACCGCCGCCGCCCCGTTCGCGGGCGCGAACGCCGGCGCCGCCGTCTGGGGCGTGGTCGCGTACTGCATCGCATGGGCGGCGATGAACGGCATCCGGCTCACCTGGCGTTCTGCCGCGGTCACGTTGGGAGCGGTGGTGGTCGTGGTCGCGGCGTTCTCGGCGATCGATCTGCTGCAGGCCAAGAGCGGCGGAAGCCACCTCGCGCGCTTCGCAGGCGGCATCTTGCAAGGCGACATCTCCGGGACCGCCGAGCTCGTGCGCCGCAAACTCGCCAACAACCTGGGGCTGCTCACGCGCACGACGTTCACGTGGGTCGCGCTCGCGATGGCGGCGGCTCTCGTCGCGCTGCGGTTTGCGCCGGGACGCCCGCTGCGTGCCGGCTTGGCCGAGACCCCCGCCTACGGCAAGGCCGTCGTGGGCATCATCGTTGGCGGCCTCGTCGCGTGGGCAACCGAGGACTCCGGCACCGTGATGCCCGCGCTGATGCTGCTCGCCGGCATAGGGCCGGCGTTCGTGATCGTGCTCCGGCGCCAATCCCAGCAGACTCCCTGACACCCTCCTCTTGACCCTCACGCAACGTGAGGGTTTACGCTCCTTCTCGGAAGGAGGCGATGCGAGATGTCATGGACTGTCGGTGAAGTCTCAAAGCTCACACGCGTGAGCGTTCGAACGCTGCACCACTACGACGAGATCGGGCTGCTCGCGCCAAGCGCGCGCTCGGATGCGGGCTACCGGCTCTACTCGGTCGATGACCTCGAGCGGCTGCAGCAGATCCTGCTCTTCCGGGAGCTGGGCTTCGCGCTGCCCGACATCGCCGAGATCCTCTCGGACCCCACGTTCGACCGGGCCAAGGCGCTCAAAGCGCAACGCAACCTCCTCGCCGAGAAGGTGCGGCGAACCGAAGTCGCGATCGACGCGATCGATCTGCGGCTGCTGGAGATGGGAGAAGGGATCGAGATGACCAAGGACGAGGCGTCCAAGATGTTCGGTGAGCTGTTCGACGGGTTCGATCCGGCCGAGTACGAGGACGAGGTGCAGGAGCGCTGGGGCGAGACCGATGCGTACAAGCAGTCGGCCGCGCGCACGAAGCGCTACGGTCGCGCCGAGTGGGAACTGATCAAGGCGGAGGACCTAGCGAACACGAACGCGTTCATCGCGCTCATGGACGCCGGCGTGGCCGCCGATTCACCCGAGGCGATGGCACTCGCGGAGGACCATCGCGAGCACATCTCGAAGTGGTTCTACGACCTGCCGGTCGAGTTCTACGGGAACATGGCCGCCATCTGGGTCAACGACCCGCGCTTCACGAAGAACATCGACAAGCCGCGCGCGGGGCTCGCAGCATACAAGTACGCGGCGGTGGTTGCGCTCGTGGCAGCGAATGCGGGCGGCGCCAGCGAGTAGACCTGGCGTCGCGCGGGTCACTCGCGGGTGCGCGGCCCCGCGCCGCGACCTACAGGTGGTCGTGGAAGCCGCACTCCACGTGACTGCCGTCGCAGAACGGCTTGTTCTTGCTCTGGCCACAGCGGCATAGCGTCACGCGGTTGCGGACCTCGTAGGTCTCGCCGTCCGCCGCTTCGACCTCGATGCCGCCGCGCACCCAGATGGGCCCGCTCACGGCCGCCTTCACGTCCTGCACGAACGCGATCGACGGGTCGAGTTGCGGCTCGAGGCGCTCCCCCGACTCCGAGTCGATGGCCGTGTAGCGACCCGAAGGGCACAGCTCGCACTCGTCGCGCACGAGCTGCTCGGCCTCGTCGGAGTCCTCGAGGATGCGATGCCACACCGCACCGTCGCGATGACAGAAGCGCGCGTCGGCGCACAGTGAGCGCGCGTCGGCGAGGTCGAGCCTGGGACCGTGGACCATCTCGGCCTGCTCGGCGTAGGGAGCGCGGCTCGCGACCTCGGTGCCGTCGAAGCCGAGTAGCGCATGGCTGCCGTCACATAGCGGCTTCGCGTCTGACTTGCCGCAGCGGCACAGTCCGCAGCTCTCGCGGTCCATAAGCCGCGAGTCGACTCGCCACTCGCGCGACTCGCCCTCGTCGTCGCACACGATCGACTCCACGGTCATCGGAACGAGCCCCGAGACGATGTACGGACCGTTCTTGGTGACTCGTATGCGTACGCCCGATGCCGGCTTCATGGGCAATCCCCTCGGTTGAGTGCCGATCCCGGTGATGAGTATCACACAGCGCACGAGCAACGCGGCCGATACCAGTGTGGAGGCGCTTCGTCTCCGCCGTTGGGAGGTTCACCGTGCTCGTCCGCTTCGCCCGTTACACCGTAGCGCTGATGCTCATCGGCTGCCTCGTCGCGCCGTCAGCGTTCGCGAGCGAGGCCGCGGGCGTGGCCCCGGCGGGTGAATCAGCCGTCGCCAGCGCCTTCGCGGCGCTCGCCGACATTCGGATCGGCGTCGACTCGAGCGTCGTCACGATCCAGAACGGTGCATCGGCCGAGCCGGTCGTCATCGACTACGGCCAGGCGCTGCGCACCGGCTCGCTCGGCTTCACCAACGACGGATCGCAGTCGCAGATCGCACGCGGCAGCGCGCATCGCACCGGCGCGCTCCCCCACGGCTTCACGCTGGTGCAGATCGCCGGCGTGTTGCTCGGACTTCTCGTGCTCGGCATAGCGCTCTCGCGCGCCCGAGAGGCGCTCCCCGCGGCTCATCGCTAGGGCGGCGCTGGTGTAGACTTCTCCCGCTGAACCACATGCGGACCACGGGGGAGATCGCACGTGAGCAAGAAGAAGTCGAGTCGCAAACCGGTCGCGTCGACCAAGCCATCGAAGACACCGATGTCGTTCCCTGTGTGGCGGCTGGTCGCAGCATCCCTCGTGGCGGCGCTGTCGTTCCTCTTCGTGATCGGCCCCGAGAAGACAGCGTTCTTCTCGGGCACGCTCATCGTGCGCGGACTCCTGACCGGCTTGGCCGCAGGGCTGCTCTTCGAGCGCAAAGAGTGGGGATACGCGGCGGCAACCGCGCTGATCGGCTCCGTCATCGGACTGATCGCGGTCGCCACTGCCAACACACCTATCTCGGCGGGCACGATGATGCTCGGCGCCGTCATCCTTCCCCCGTTGGCCGCGGGTCTCATCGCACGATTCCTGCCGCGTGAGCCCGAGTGGTTCACGGTGGGCATCGTCATCGTCGTTCTCTCCGGGACGCTGTTCTGGTCGCTCGGTGTGATCGGGGGACCACTCAAGAGCGAACTTTCGACGGTGCGCGCGAAGGCCGCAGCTGTGCCACAAGCCGAGCAGTACGCCATCGACCCCTATATCTTCATCAAGACAGTCGATTACATGCGCTCGGGGCTGGGCTACTACCAGTCGTTCCAGCTCGCATGGGATGAAGACAGCAGGCAGGCGGGCACGGTCCCCGGTGCGCTCAACTTCCGCGAACCGACACTCTTCGTGCTCTGGAACTACCTGCCCGGTGCTACGGGCGGAACGGCGATCCTCAACGGCTTCATCTTCTGGGCCTGGCTCGGCGTGATCCTGACCTGGTTCGCCGCGCGCAAGTTCGTCAACGACGGCGTCGCCATGCTCGGCGCGCAGTTGATGGTGTCCTTCTACGTGTATGCGGCTCTGGGCGGCATGTGGTTCACGCTGGCCGAGCTATGGGCGAGCGTCGTCGTGATCGGAGCTGTCGCGCTGCTCGTGAGACGGCAGTTCCTCGCCAGCGCGATCCTGATCACGCTTGCTGTCGCATTCCGCGAGTTGAGTGCGATCTACCTTCCGGCCTGGGCGATCGCCTGGTGGTTCGGCGGCGAGCGTAAGCGCTGGCTCCCGGGCCTGATCGTGGCGTTCGCAGGGCCATTGCTGGCGCTGGGGATCCACATCGATTCGGCGCCTGCGGCCAACTCCGGAGGCCTGCCGTCACTGCAGGAGTGGATGCACAGCACGGGGATACCGCGAACGCTGACGGCCATCCGATTCGGCGGGCTGTTCCCCTACTATCAGACGCTGCTGCCCACCATCGCGGTCGCGTCGGTGGTCGGCGGTGCGCTCGTCAAGGAGTCATGGCTGCGCTGGACGCTGCTGTTCGTGGCCCTGGTCCCGCTCGTGTTTCTCACCGCGTTCAGCAAGAGCGAGTGGGACTACTACTGGGCGCTGAACTTCCAGACGACCATGGCAATGCTGGCCAGTCTCGTATTCGTGCGGGTCTTCCCGAGCCGCGGCGCCACGACCGCTCCGTAAACTCCGGCGGTTCGCTCTTCAGCGCGTCGGTGCCGACTCAGAGGCTAGGAGCGGCCGGCCTTCTTGCGGTCGTTAGCCGACAGCAGTCGCTTACGCAGCCGGATGCTCTTGGGCGTGACTTCGACGAGCTCGTCGTCCTCGATGTACTCAAGCGCCTCTTCGAGCGTGAAGGTGATCGGCGGGGCGAGCGAGATGCCCTTGTCGGCCGATGCCGCACGCGTGTTGGTGAGCTGCTTGGCCTTCGCGACGTTGACGACCAGGTCGCCTTCCTTGGCAGCCTCGCCGACGATCATGCCCTCGTAGCACGCCACACCCGGGCCGATGAACATCTTGCCGCGCTGCTGTAGTGAGTCCAGCGCGAAGGCGACCGACTTCTCGGTGGCCATTGCCACCATCGAGCCGTTCTGGCGCCCGCCGAGATCGCCCTTATAGGGGCCGTACTCGGCGAAGTGGTGGAAGAGCGTCGCCTCGCCACGAGTCGCATTGAGGATGCGGGTACGCAGACCCATCACGCCTCGCGACGGGATCTTGAACTCAAGGTGTACGTGCTCGTCGCGCTGGACCATGTCGGTCATCTCGCCCGAGCGTGAGCCGAAGATCTCGATGACCTTACCGGCGTACTCGGACGGCACGTCGACGACCGCTGTCTCGATCGGCTCGAGCTTCTTGCTGCCTTCGCGCTTGATGATGACCTGCGGTCGACCCACCTGGAACTCATAGCCTTCGCGACGCATCGTCTCCATGAGCACCGACAGGTGCAAGACGCCACGACCGGCGACCTCCATGCCGCTCTTGTCCTCGGTCTCGTTGATGTTCATCGAGATATTGGACTCGGCTTCGCGAAGGAGTCGCTCCTTGATCTGGCGACCTCCGACGATGTCGCCCTCCTGGCCGACGAGCGGGCTCGTCGAGGGGGCGAACACGATCGACATCGTGGGCTCTTCCACGTGGATGGGAGCGAGCGTGATGGGGTCGATACGACACGTGAACATGTCACCGATATCCGCATCCTCGATACCCACGACGGCGCACAGATCGCCGGCGTGCACCGCCTCGGCCTCGGCGCGTCCCATGCCCTCGAAGGTGTAAAGCGCCTTGACGTTGGCCTGGTAGCGCGAGCCGTCGTTCTTGATGACGAGGATGCGCTCACCATTGTGCAGCGTGCCCGAGTACACACGGCCGATGCCGATACGACCGACGAAGCTCGAGTAGTCGATGGTGCAGACCTGCATGGCAACCGGGCCGGTCGCATCGCAGTCCGGTGCGGGGATGTGGTCGATGATCGCGTCAAGCAGCGGGGTCATGTCCATGTTGCCGTCGTCGGGCTCGTTGCGCGCATAGCCGTTGACAGCACTGGTGTAGACCACCGGGAAGTCGAGCTGCGCGTCGTTGGCGCCCAGGTCGAGCATGAGGTCGAAGACCTCGTCAATCACCTCAAGCGGGCGAGCGCCCGGGCGGTCGATCTTGTTGACGACGACCATGGGCTTGAGGCCGTGCTCGAGAGCATGCTTGAGGACGAAGCGCGTCTGCGGCATGGCGCCTTCGAAGGCGTCGACGATCAGCAGGCAGCCGTCGGCCATCTTCAGGACGCGCTCGACCTCGCCACCGAAGTCAGCGTGGCCCGGCGTGTCGATGACGTTGATCTTGGTGTCGCGATACCGGATCGAGATGTTCTTCGCGAGAATCGTGATTCCGCGTTCCCGCTCTTGGTCGTTGCTGTCGAGCACACGCTCGGCGACCTGCTGGTTCTCTCGGAATACGTGGGTAGTGTGAAGCAGTCGGTCCACGAGCGTGGTCTTGCCGTGGTCGACGTGGGCGATGATTGCGATGTTTCTGACGTCGTTCTGACGCATGATGTGACTCCGTGTCCGTGTAGCCGGATGGTTCCAGGCACCTCAATTGGGCGCAAGCGCAAGCGCGAAGCATACCACGGCGGGCTCTTTCAGCGATTTCCCCGCCCAAGCCCTCGCTAATCTCGCCTAATCTGCCGTACCATAGTGGCGCGTGTGAATGCGCCACAGCCTGGGAAAGGCAGCCGCATGGCAGCCGAGTTCGACACACAGCCTGACTACGCGGGAGAAGACGAGCCCGTAACCGAGCCGCAAGGCGACAAGCCCCGCAACTCGCGCGGCGGGTGGCTCGTTCTCGCGCTGCTCGCCCTCGGTGCGATCCTGCTGCTGCTGTGGCTCTTGGCGGTCACCGCCAAAGTCCCCAACCTCACCGGCCTTTCACGATCCGACGCCGAGGCGAAGTTGGAGAAGTCCGGTTTCACCACAGGTGACGTGAGCGAAATAGCGGCGGACGGAACGAAGCCCGGCACCGTCCGCGAGCAGGCCCCCGCGGCAGGTCTCACCGTGCGCAAGGGCTCGAGCATCGACCTTCTGGTCGCAGCCGGTGGAAACCTGATCTCGGTGCCAAACGTCATCGGTCAGGACTCGGCGAGCGCCAGCGTCAAGGTACTTCAGGCGGGATTCAAGGTCTCGAGCTCCGAGGAGTACAGCGACGACGTACCCGAGGGCGTGGCGGTCTCGCAGTCGCCACCCGCGGGGTCGCTCGCGATGCCCGACTCAACCGTGACCGTCTACTACTCACTCGGCTCGCAGTCGATGGCTGCAGTCGCTGTTGATCGCTCGGATACCGACTCGGGCCTCAACCTCGCGTCCACCGGCACCGGAACCGGCAACGATCCCAAGATCATGAACTGCACCGACGCATATCCCGACGCAAACGCCTGGTCCTCGGGTGGCGACATCTACGTGCGCCTCACTCCGGGCGGATCTGCGCGCCAGGTCACGTCCACCGGCGACTGGGACACCGACCCGGTGGTCGCCCCGAGCGGCAAGTACGTCGTGTTCCTTCGGGCTCCTGGGTCCGGCGACAAAGCCACGGGCGTTGGCGCGGTGTGCCTGACGGACTTCGACACCCACATGCTGTCGATGCTTCCGGTCAACCTCTCGCGCGATATCGCCTGGTCGTTGGGCAAGCCCGTGTTCGCCCCCAGCTCGGATTCGGCGACACCGGACTCGGACTGGATCGTCTTCCCCCAGTATTGGAGCGAGACGTTCTCGGCTGACGAACCCACGCCCCAGGCTCGGCTCATCATCTGCAACGTTCCCACAGACTCGAAGTGGGTCTCGTGGAACATCGAGTTTCGACCCGCGTACACCGTCAACCTCTCGGCTGCGAACCGGACCGGATGCGTCCGAGTCCGCCACACCAACGGTGGCACGACGCTCTACGACCGGGACTTCAACGTGTGGACCGGTCTGTACCTGCGCTAGCCTGCGCCCTGCGCAGTGCGTTTAAGCTGCGCGACGACCGGTCGATGGTCAGAAGCCTTCGTGTCGACCGATGACACGTGCTCGAGCTCCCAGTGTGAACTGAACGCGATGTGGTCGAGTGCGCGCTGCGGCCAGAACGCCGGGTAGGTTGCGGGGGCATCGACGACGGTGAGGAACTCCTTGAGCGGATCGAGTTCGTGCGCAAGGCAGTTCATGTCGCCCGCGAGAACCAGCGGCACATCGCGCGGAAGCACCTCGACCAGCGCTCGCACCTGGCGCGCGCGCATCTTCCGGTTGAGCGACAGGTGCGCCGAGCCAAACGCCACTTCCTCGCCGTCGAGTTCGATGCGTGCGAGAAGGCAGCTTCGCATCTCGCCCCAGCTCGGAAGTTCGATGTTCTCGTGGTGCTTGATGTCACCACGCGTGGAGACCATGTTCCCCTGCTCCAGGAACGCCAGCTTCACGTTGCGCTCGAACACGATGCTGGTCGCGAGTAGCCGCTCGAATGCAGCCGGCTGATGAAAGAAGTCGCCCATCCGCCAGACCTCATTGAGCCCCACGATGTCGACGTTCGCCTCGGCGATGACCTTGGCGACCCGGGCGTTGCTGACCCAGCCATCCTCACCCTGACCGTGCCGGATGTTGTAGGTCATCACCCGCATGCGCGCTAGTCCGTGCCTTCGCGATGGATGAGCTCGAGCACGCAGCGCGACGCGCCCTCCTGGCCGAGACGCTCCAGAAACGTCAGTTCGAGCCCGGCGCTCTCGAACGTGCCCTCGTCGACCGCCGCAGCGATCTCGCAGAGGTGATCGATCTGCTCGGGAGAGCGGTTCTCGGCGACCCAGGCGTCCTTGAGGGGGCACGACTCCATACGCAGGACCAGCCGCCCGTCAGAACGCTCCTCGACGCCGGGCGTGAAGAGCGCGCCGGCGCACGGAGAGCCCTCGCAGAAGATGCGGGCGACCTCGTCGAGGTCACCGCGGCGAACCGCCGGACGGTACTTCTTGCCGACTTCGTGGCCGCGCGCGTGGATGGCGCGTTTCATGATGTCGGTCGCGCGCTCGTCGCCTATCTCCCAGGACAGCTCATCGTAGATGGCAGCGTAGATGAGCGCGCGGTTCGTGAATGCCGAGCGGGTCTCGGCACGCGATGCTTCGAGGGCGGCCTCAAACTCTGCTATGCGTTCGGCGTCAGTCATTGCGGTCTCCTTGGCGCTGCGTCTCGACAGGTGACGCGCCCCGCAACCGGCATGCGGCGCTTGCGTGACGTCGTGTGGACATCGTACTACCGTGCAACGCTCGTCGCGGGTCGCTACAGCCCGTCGCGCTGCAGCGGGCAGGTCATGCAGTGGCAGCCGCCGCGGCCCTTGCCGAGCTCGGCGCCCTCGATCTCGATGACCTCGATGCCCGCCGCCCGCAGGTTGGCGTTGGTACGCGTGTTCTTCGCGTAAGCGACCACGACGCCGGGCTCGATGGTGACGACGTTGTTGGCGTCGTCCCACTGCTCACGCGCAGCCTGGAATGTGTTGCCGCCCGTGACGATCGTGCGCAGCTTGTCCACGCCAAGCGCGTCCTGCACCGCGTCGAGCAGGCAGCGCTCCTGGGTGACGTCGAACGCGTTCTTGCCGTCACCCGGCCGTACGCTGTAGACGGTCATCGCGTCAACGACCGGCGGGTAGAGCGAGACCGCATCGCGATCGACGAGGCCGAAGACGGTGTCGAGATGCATGTACGAGCGGTCCTGCTGCATACGGCAGGCGATGACACGCTCGGCTGCGCCGGCGGCGAAGAGCGTTCGCGCGACGTGCTCGACCATGCGGCCGGTAGAGCGTTCGCCGAGCCCAACGAGCACCGTCTTGTTGCCGATCGGCATCAGGTCGCCGCCTTCGAGGCTCGCGCCGTGGCCGACGTCCTCAAGCACGAGGTTCTCGGCGCGGCCCGACGGCGGATACCAGAACTCGAAGTCGTCGTCGGCGAACATGGGATGGTGACGGTAGATGGCCGCGACATTGGCGACCTCGAGACGGCGCGCGTTCCAGAACAGCGGCGGCAGCACCACGCCGCCGTAGAGCCATGCGCTCGAGTCACGCATGAACACGGAGTTGGGCAGCGGCGGCAAGACGAACGAGTCCGGCTCGGCGAGCACGGCACCGAGTGAATGGCGGTTGAGCGAGGAGAGATCGAGGCCGTCGAGCTCGGAGATGAGCAGCCCGCCGACGAGGACGTCGGACAGCCGCTTGGAGTCCAGGTCGAGCAGCCAGTCGCGCAGCTCGTTGACCATGGACAGACCGACTGTGTACGACGAGACGGCCCGGTCGATGATGTGCCCGTGGACCTCGGACGCTGCGTCGAGCGTCTCGGCGAGAAGATCCTGCAGGTAGAAGACCTCGACGCCTCGGTCGCGCATGACGTCGGTGAATGCGTCGTGCTCGCGCCGCGCGCGCTCGACCCAGACGACGTCGTCGAAGAGGAACTCGGTGCGGTTGGAGGGCGTCAGCCGCTCAAGACAGGCGCCCGGTCGGTGCACGAGCACCTTACGCAGCCGCCCCACTTCAGAGTGCACGCCGAACGCAGGCATCTGATCCCCCAACTTCCGAAGTGTGCGAACACCGCAGTATCGTATCGTCCGAGGCGCACAGCGTATACGCCGCAGTTGTCAGGGCACGGTGACTGGTTCACCATCACCCCCGGTGTATGCATACCCGATAGGAGCCAGCATGGCCGAGCAGCACACGACATCCATGGGAGACGACGGCGCTCACACAACCTACGAGCCCGACCGCTTCGAAGCGGCCTTGAGCGAGTTTCGCTCGGCGTATCCGGACTATGCGGGCACCGCTCACCTCGACGAACTGCGTGCGCACGACTACTCGCGGCTCGACCGGCTCGGGCACGTCTATCTCGACTACACCGGCGGCGGCCTGTACGCCGAGTCCCAGATTCGTACGCACCTCGAACTGCTCGCGGACAGCGTGCTGGGCAACCCGCACTCGCACAACCCGACCTCGCTCGCGAGCACGCAACTGGTCGAAGAGGCCCGCGACGCGGTACTCGCGTTCTTCAACGCCGACCCCGCCGAGTACGACGTCGTGTTCACGCCCAACGCCAGCGGAGCGCTCAAGCTGGTCGGCGAGTCCTACCCGTTCGAAGCGGGCGATCGCTACCTCCTCACCTACGACAACCACAACTCGGTCAACGGCATCCGCGAGTTCGCACGGATGCGTGGCGCGAGCGTCACCTACCTGCCTGTGGGCGCGCCCGACCTGCGGCTCGACTGCGCAATGGTCGAAGCCGAGCTCGCTAAGGCCGCGCCGGGCAAGTCCAACCTGTTCGCGTTCCCTGCACAATCGAACTTCAGCGGCGTGCAGCACCCGCTGGACTGGGTCGACATCGCGCATGACAACGGCTGGGACGTGCTTCTCGACTGCGCGGCATTCGCCCCGACGAACCGCTTGGACCTGTCGGTCGTGAAGCCCGACTTCGTGCCGCTGTCGTTTTACAAGATGTTCGGCTACCCCACGGGCGTGGGAGCCCTCATCGCCCGCCGAGAAGCCCTCGCGAAGCTCAAGCGCCCGTGGTTCGCCGGTGGCACGATCACGCTCGCCTCAGTTCAGGGTGATGGCTGGCACCACCTCGCGCCCGGGCACACCGGCTTTGAGGACGGCACCGTCGACTACCTCGGCCTGCCGGCGGTGCGGATCGGGTTGGCGCACGTGCAGTCAGCCGGCGTCGACTCGATCCATTCGCGCGTCACGGCCCTAGCGAGTTGGCTGTTGGCAGAGATGACAGCGCTGACGCACACCTCCGGAGCGCCGCTCATCCAGGTGTTCGGCCCGACGGACATGGAGTGCCGCGGGGCGACGATCGCCTTCTACCTGCTCGACCCGGCCGGCGAGGTCCTCGACGTCCATCTGCTTGAGAGCCTCGCAGGTCAGGAACTGATCTCGCTACGCACCGGGTGCTTCTGTAACCCCGGTGATGGCGAGGTGGCACACGACATCGAGCGCGATGAGATGGCCGAGTGCTTCGTCGGCAAGGCCAAGCCGGTCACGTTCTCCGAGTGCCACGAGATCATCCGCGATGCGACCGGCAAGATGCCCAACACGATGCGGGTATCACTTGGTTTGGCGTCGGACTTCTCAGACGTGTATCGCTTCCTCGCGTTCGTAACAGGCTTCCGCGACCGCAGCGCGGAAGCGGTGTCGCAACCGGGTTAGTCGTCTCACCACCCTAGGGGAGCGTCGTCGCATGCGACGCCGGTGGGCGTAGGACCCGCGGTGCCGTCCCCGCTGGCAACCCAGATCGTGCCGTCCGCCGCCGAGCGAAATGCGATGCGCTCGCCATCCCCCGAGAAGACCGGCCAGGTGGGCACCAACCCCACTGAGCCGGTGACCAACCGGGGCCGCGTGCCCGCGGCATCCACCACCCAGAGTGCGATCGCGTCGCCTTCCCGAGCGGTTCCCGTGAACGCGATCTGCTCGGCATCGGGCGAGAGCGCCGGGGTGAACGCCGTCGCGAAGCCCTCCACGATCGGCCTGCTGCGACTGCGGGCCCGCAGGAAGACGCTGGCCGGATTCTGATGCGTGCCCGTGTACACGACCACGCCGCCGCTGCTCACGTCGAACTCGCCACTGAAGTCGTCCCCCAAGCCGATCGAGGCGGGCCGGCTCGCCAAATCGCGCGCGTCAGCCGCAAACAGACGTGCCGACGGATACCCGTGCACGGAGTAGTACACGCTCGCACTTGCGCCGGTCGCACGCGCAGTTCCCAGCTCCCCCGAAACGGCCAGGACCGGGCCGGAGCCGGCGTCCAGTCTCAGCGGCGCGAGCCGGACGTTATGCGCCGCGCTATTCACCTCGGCGATGACGAGCGCTTCGCGGTCCGAGGAGTAGCCGACCGCGATCACCTCCCGGCCAGCTTCCCCGATCGACCGCATGCGGCCCTCGCGCACCACGAACGCGGATCCTGCACGAACGAACGTGATGCCCTCAGCGATGGCAGGCGGCGACCCGGTCGGCTGCCATGACGGCGCCGCCGGCGGGCCGGGGTCGCTTGGCGCAGCCGGACGCGCACCGCATCCAGCCTGCACCAGCCCAAGCGCGAGCACCACAGCGAGTGCCGCAACTCGTGACCGCCTGCGCGCCCATGCCGCTGGCAACCGCATCACCGCACCCCCTCGGCTAGGCTGATGGCTTCAGCCTCGCCCAAGTCGGTCTCGACCGTGACGAGCAGCCCCTCTCGGGCGAAGACCAGTCGGACGAGCCCCGCCTCGTCGAAGACCACCGCAGGTTGCCCTGCAACCAGCACGCCACGACCATCGTCGGCGCCGCCCAGCGCCGCCGCGACCGTGCCCGCCGCATCGTCGCGGGCAACCTGCGTCACAATCGCCTCCCCTCGCGAGCCGGCGAGCGCAACCACGAACGCGCCTTCAGCAGGGCCATCGCCTATCGTCACCGTCGGATCCACGTATCCCTGGAGTCGAACCGCAAGACCAGCTGACGGATCGACCGAGCGCGGAGTGAAGCCCAGCGCAATCGACGCGTCCGCCGGACCAGCCACCTCACGAAAGCCCAGATCCTCCTCGATAAGCGCGCGAGCACCCGACACGGTTGCGGCAGCGAACTCGGCGTCGCTGATCGCCGCGTCATCCTCGAAATGCCGAACCTGAACGCTGTGCACCACCTCACCGTTGGAGACAACCTGCTCCTCTACCGGCAGGCCGGTCTCTCGGTCCACCCACACGAAACGGTCCGCGCCGAGCGCCAGGCGATCTGTGGGCCTCCCACCGTGCGAGCCGGATCCCACGACCTTGAGCGCTCGCGTCGAAGCCACCGCCTCGACGGTCTGCCCGAGCAGATTGTCTCGCCCAAGGGACAGCACTGGGCGCATGCCGCTCACGAGATGCAGTTCCGTCGAACCGTCACCGAGCGTCCGTACCGTGCGCATGGTCGAGCCGGTCCGCACGGTGGTCGACACGACTTCTCGGCCTCGACCGTCGCGTTCGCGAACCACCAGCCGATACTGCCCCGGCCCACGAACGACCAGCTGCTGGACCTGCGATGCGCGTTCGCCATCGGAGCCCCGCTCGGTCACCACAAGCTCCGCACGCCATGCCCGCTTCGTCGAAAACCCCTTCACGCACCGCGTGCGCAGCTCCTCCGCGTGCGCCACCGTCGCCCGTTCGAGCAGTGCCGGCACCGCAAACAATGCCACGGTCGCCGCCACCACGAAGATTGCTGCCATCCCCCACCGAGCACGCATCTGATTCATCATCCCCACCTCACCGTTCGATTGCTTCTGCCCGAGAAGCCCGTCGGAACTCCTCGTCCCACCTGCTCGCGAGCGCGTGGCGGCCGCGCTCCCTGGCCAGATCGCGCAGGCCCGCAAGCGAAGCCGTTGCGATCCAGCTCTGAACCCCGTCGTCGCGCCGGTCGATCAAGGCCAGCGCTGCGGCGAAGTGCTCCGCTGCAACCGCGCGCGATCCGATCCGCCGAGCACACCGCCCGAGGTTGTACTCGGCGATTGCCACGCCAGGGGCCGCGCGATTGCGAAAGCACGCCGAGAACCGCTCCCAGAGCTCGACCTCCTCCGCGGTGCTGCCGCGCTCAGATGCCGCCACCGCTTGAATCCGAAGCGCCTCGCTGGCCCACCGTGAGTCCGGATAGCGCGAGGCGAAGTCCCGCGCCGACGCCACCACTGACGGGTCGCGCTGGGGCGCCCCTTGCCTTCCCAGCAGATCGAAGAACACCGCTTCGGCCCGCTGCCCATCCCAAAGAGCATGCGCGACCATGACGGATCCGGCGCCGCCGGCCAGTAGCGCCGTTGCGATGACGGCAGAGGCCGCGACCCGGCACCTGTCCGAGCTCGCAAGTAGCTGCGCCGCACTTACGCATACCGTCACAGCGACCAACGAGCTCAGTACGAGCGGCTCCCACCCAACCGTGCCCTCAGCTGCGCCGAGCACCCTGCCACTCGAGATCGAGCCACCGAGCGACAACGGCAGTCCCACCGTCCACGCCGCAAGTCGGAACCAGGTGCCAAGCGCGATCCGCTCGGCGAGGATGAGATAGCGAGGCAGCACCAACAGCGCGACTGCGGCGCACGCCTGCGCCCACACGAGTCCGACCACCACCGCGACGAGCGTCTGGCGTCTCCCTAGGGTGCCCACGGCTCAGTACACCACGCCTTGACTGCCCCAGTTCTTGTAGTTGAGGCACTTCCAAAACGTCGATGACGAGGTCGCGTGGTACCCGTAGTGACTCGCGTCGTAGTGCGGATCCCAGTAGTAGACGGTCTGCGCACTGGACGTGTAGTTGTAGCCCCGCAAGACCACGTAGTGCCCGCCGCGCTGTGTACCCGAGTACGTGGGCAGGCCGGGTGACGTCTGGCCGGCGGAGTTGGTGTACGCGTACGGATTCACACATGGAATGCCGAGGTAGCCGTAGTCGGTGCAGTACTGCACGATGCTCGCGAGCAGACTCGGTGACGTGACGTCGGTTCGCTTCACATGGACGTAATCGAACCCGCTCACATAGCTGTTGAGTACTCCCGGCATCTGCTCGATGGCGACGGCACTGCCATCGGCCTTGCCGACCCCGTACTTCGACGCGAGGGTGCCCTGCGAGATGTTCTTGCCCCGGTTGTGCAGCACTGCGTGCGTGCTCGCGACGCCGCACCAGTTGTTGTAATCCTGCTGCCCGCACCCGGCGGTGCACGCAACCAAGTCCCACTTCGAGCCGACGGTCCACGCGAACGCGGGCCCCACGGACCCCGCGACGATCAGCCCCGCCAGTCCGGCCACCCAGATGGCCTTTGACAACCGCATGCCTCCCCCTCTCACGACTCCGACACGCCGATGAGAACCCGAGGGGCTTTCCCGGGACTGACCCAGACCTTGCCATGCCGTGTCCGGAACAGGAGAAGCGCCGCGCGAGTCGATCGCACGGCGCTTCTTGTGCGCCGCCGCGGATGCGGCAACGCGAGACTCGTCTGGCTCGGACTAGGCGGGAGTCCACTTGCAGCGGACCGGCGAGACGATCTCGCCCGACTTCTTCATCTCGTCCATGGCCTTATCCACGGCCTTGCGCTCAAGACCGGTCATCTCGGCGATCTTGCCCGCGGCAAGCGGCTCACCGGCGGCCTTCATCGCCTTGATCACTTCCTGCTTCGCATCCATAACTGCTCCTCTGGTAGTCGGTGACTCGCTAGTGAGAGATACCCGTCCGAGCGCACACATCACGCCCGCCACGCGAAAACATCGGACCGAAGTCCTCATGAACTCGCAAGGGGATACGAGACGGGTGTCGAATATGGCTCAATGGCACGTCTGATTCAACGACCGTCTTTCTGCCGGGGAGGGACCTTTCGATGACGCTCACCCAGATCAACGTCTGGCTCGACGTGGCGTTCACCGCGCTGTACATCTTCGTGGTGGCGTTTCTCGTCTTTCACTTCGCACTGTTCGTAATCAAAGGACGGTTCCGTAAGTCCTTCATCGAAGGTCACTGGCCCGAGCACGACTCGCGCCCACCCGCGACCCCCAAGGTGCTGCACTTCATACACATGACGTCGATGATCATCCTCGGCATCACCGGCATGTTCCTGCGTTTCCCCTCGATCTACGGTGCTCGGACGTTCATGCGTAACACGCACTACGTCTTCATGTTCATCGTGATCGCGATACTCATCTGGCGTGTGTGGTACGCGTTCTTCTCCAAGACAAACGCCGACTGGCGCGAGTTCGCCATCGGGAAGAAGGACCTGCAGTCCACGCTCGGCATCCTCGCCTACTACGGCTACTTCAGTAACCAGAAGCCGCACGTCGCCAAGTACAACGTGCTGCAGAAGATGTCGTACAACCTCTTCCTCTACATGATGATCGCGCAGGCGTTCACCGGGCTCGCACTGCTGAAGTGGACCATCCCGATGACCAGCGTGACCATCACTCAGGCGATGATCGGCTGGTGGCTCGGTCAGCTCATGGGTAGCGCCTCGATGGCGCTGTGGGTCGTGCGCACCTTCCACTACATCTTCAACTGGCTGTTCATCATCATGACCACGGTGCACCTCTACCTGGCGTTCTCGGTCGACATCCCCTGCGCGCTCGACTTCTTCGGCATCAAGGAGCTGCAGGTCGTCGAGGGTGCTCATGGGCACAGCGAGGAAGACGACCACGCTTCTCCGCAGGTGGAGCCGGCACCGTCGGGCGCCTAACGCGTCCGACCACCACGCCACGCACGAGGCCACTGTCCCAAGAATAGCGCCCGCGTGACCGCGAAACGGTCCAACGCGACTGCGAGCACGGTCGAGCCGGCAAGCACGGCCGACCACGAGATCATCGCGCCACTCCAGCCGCTGCCAAGGATCAGGAACGGCATGAGGATCATCTGACCGCCGTAGACCCCGAGGGTCTTGCTGCCGAGCGGGCCGATGGCACCCGGAATCGCGGCAGGCAGGAACCGGAAGATGCCGCATGCCGCCACGGCACCCGTGATACCGGTGGCGAACTCGAGTGGCGGTGGCCCGGCGAGGTTCGCCCAGGACAGTCCGGCGAACGCAACGGCGGCGGCGACAGTCACCGGAGCGTCGAATCGCCGCAGCTTCGCGCGATGCTTCGCGGCGAGATAGCCGAGCACGAAGTACGGGTACAGCCACACGACGCGCGCCAGCCCATCCATTCCACGCGGGACGAAGAACGTGACGGCCGCGATCGCGAGTGCGACACCAGCGGTCCACAGATCGTTTCGGCTCACGAGCCGGGCGACGGTGAAGACCGCGAACATCATGAACAGCGCCCACAGGAACCACATCTGCATGCCATAGGCCGGGTTGAGCAACGCGCGCCAGAGACGCAGTGGATACGCAGCCAGCGGCACGTGGCGCTTGGGCAGCTCGAGCAGGATCCACGCGAGGTAGGGCACGAGCAACCCCAGCACCTTGCCGCGCATGAAGAGCAGCGGGTCGCGTCCTTCTCGGCCGAACAGCACCCACCCGGACAGCATTGTGAACAGCGGCATGTTCATCGAGACGATGATTCGCAGCATGTCCGGACTCAGGTCGTTGAACTCGCCACGCAGTAGCAGGAGGTGTCCGAGAATGACCAGCGCGATCGCTACGTACTTGAGTGCGTCGATGACGTCGTTGCGGCCGCCCGAAGCGCGAACGGGGGCTGCCGCCCCCTCTGCCGCTACCGGATTCGTGTGCATGCCTTCAGTCATGCGCCAAGGGTAGCCCAATTCTCCGCCGTCGGACGGGTAGAATCAGGTAGGTTGAAGTGCGCGAGTGATCGACAGTCCCGATGCTCAGAGGTGACACGCATGGCCCAGGCGACATCGCCCTATCGACTCCACGTCGCGATCGACCGCGGCCAGGGACCCGTCTACGTGCTGCTGCACGGCATCAACAGCACCGGCCACGACTGGGACACGGTCGTGACGGCTATGGGCTTCGACCGCCACTGCATCGCGCTCGACGAGCTCGGCTACGGCAACTCCCCCAAGCCACTCGACATCGAGTACACCGTCGATGACCACGCTGATGCCATCGTGGCGACGCTGGATGACCTCGGCATCAACGAACCGTTCACGCTCGTCGGCTACTCCATGGGTGGCCCGATGGCGGTGCGCCTCGCAGCCAAGTACCCGCAGCTGGTGCGGCGACTGGTGCTCATCAGCGCCCCGTTCTTCCTCGACGCCGACCAGATGGGCGACAGCGCCTACGCGAAAGCTGTGTTCCAGACGATGGGGTCGCAGAAGGTGCTCGACTTGGTCCGTAGCGCCGGGTTCGCCACCTCAAACGTGTTCAAGAAGTTCTCGGCAGATGACAAGAAGCTCATCCAGGGCTTCATAAACTCCGAGGACCTCGATACCGACTGGCACATCCTGCAGAAGAACATGGCCAACGGCATCCAGCGAACGAACTTCGCCGAGAACCTCTCGGCGGTCGTCTGCCCCGTCACGTTCATGGTCGGTGAGCACGACGCGTTCATCGTCCAGTCGCAGATCGAGACGCTCGCTCGGGACTTTGCCCCCAACATGGAGGTCAGGTTCCTCGCGGACCTCAAGGCCGATCACATGCTGCTGCAAAACATCCCCACGATGATGGCTGATGAGATCACACGCTTCGAGGACCGCCGCCTCTCCATCGCATTCGACCGAGGCGAAGGGCCGCTCATCCTGATGCTCCACGGCATCGAGAACGACGGGTCCTTCTGGAATCAGGCGGCGCTCGCGCTCGCCACTCGCAACCGTGTGGTCGCACTCGACCTTCTCGGATTCGGGCGATCGCCCAAGCCGACCGACATCCCATACACCGTCGACAACCACGTTGAATCGATCGAGCTGACGCTCGACTCCTTGCTGCGCGACCCCGACCAGCCACTAACGATCGTCGGGCACTCGATCGGCGCGATCATCTCGGCGGCCTTCGCCCGCAAACACCCTGAGCGCATCACGCGGCTCGTGATGTTCTCGGTGCCGGTCAACGAGCGCGACGTCGAGGCGGGCTCGGGCAGGCTCGATCAGGCCAGAGCGGTGTTCGTCGACAACTTCGGGCCCCTGCGCGAAAAGGGTCTCAAGCTCGCCAACACCAGTGCGGTGCGTGGGGTTCTCGGCCGAGAGCGGCTCTCACGGTACACGCCGACGCTGCGCAGCCTCGCGAACACCATCGAGGTGGAGCACGTGGGTGAGGACCTGCGCGCCTGCCCCGATGTGCCGGTAACACTCGTGTACGGGACGCGCGATCCGTTCGTGGTTCCCGAGTACATCGAAGCGCTCGCAGCAAGCCGTGAAGGCGCTGAGACGGTGCGACTCGAAGCGGGACACGATATCGCGACCCAGATGGCGCCCACCGCGGTGCGGATCATCGACCCCGAGGTGCCCGAGCAGACCGCATCGGAGCTCGCCGCCAAGGCGCTCAAGGACCCAAAGCTGCGACCGAACCAGTCGAGCTGGGCCGGGCTGTTCGCTCAGGACAACGCATTGATCATCTTCCGCGCGCTGCTCTACCTCGCGCTCGGCGGTTCGATGCTGTTCTTGCCGCCCTCGGGCGACGTGCAGGTTCTTCGCATCGCGTTCGCGATCTTCATGTTCGCGCGCTCGATATCGTTCATCACGAGTGTGTTCACGACGCAGTCGATCCAACAGGAGCGGTTCACCAACGCGGCGTCCGGCATCGCGGGCATCGCAGTGGGTATCTTCCTGATGCTCGCTCCCAACATCTCGGCCGCGATCCTTGCGATCACGGTCGCCGGCTACCTCGTCGTCAACGCCGTCGTGAACCTCTTCGCGGCGTTCTACTCCTCACACAAGAGCCGTCGCCGCCGACTCCTCGCAGCGCAGGGCCTCGCCGAGCTCGCTGCGGCCGCCCTGTTGCTCGCCGGTTCGACCTTCACCGGCCGGGTCATCATGCTGCTCATCATGGTCGGCTCGATCGCCTCGGGGGTGTCGCTGCTGACGTACGTCGGAGTGACTGCGAGACTCGGCAAGGCCTTCGACGCCACGTCCGAATAGCACGAGCGCCTCGCGGCGACGGTCGGCGTAGACTGTCTTCTCGTCGTGTTCAGTCCAGCCGCTTGGAGAACGCCACAGCATGATCAGACTGCTGAAGACCTACCTGAAGCCCTACGCCGGCCAACTCATCCTCGTGATGGCGTTGCTGCTCGTGCAGGCGCTGACGAACCTCTTTCTGCCCAGCCTCAACGCCGACATCATCAATAACGGCGTGGCGAAGGGCGACATCGCTTACATCACGCGCATCGGAGCGGTCATGCTCGGCGTCACCGCGCTGATGGGCGTCGCCGCTGTCGTCGGCGTCTATTTCGGGTCGCGCACCGCGATGGCGTTTGGCCGAGACGTTCGCGCCGCTCTCTTCCGCCACGTCGTCTCGTTCGCTCAGACCGAGGTCAACACCTTCGGCACGCCATCACTCATCACGCGCAACACCAACGACGTCCAGCAGGTCCAGCAGGTCGTGATGATGGCGCTCAACATGATGATCCTCGCGCCGGTCATGGGTATCGGCGGCATCATCATGGCGCTGCGCGAGGACGTGGCGCTCTCGGCCATCCTCGTCGTGGTCATCCCGATCATGACCGTGTTTATCGCGCTCGTCGTTCGCAAGGCAATGCCGCTTTTCAAAGCGGTGCAGATCAAGGTGGACCGCATCAACCAGGTCGTCCGTGAGACCCTCTCGGGCGTGCGGGTCATCCGAGCGTTCGTACGCGACGACTACGAACGCCAGCGTTTCGAGGCCGCCAACGAGGACCTCACGGACACCTCGATCAAGGTGGGGCGGATCTTCGCGTTCATGATTCCTTCGCTGTTCGGTCTGCTCAACCTCACGACCGTCGCGGTGATGTGGTTCGGCAGCATCCGGGTCGCGAGCGGTGGGATGCCCATCGGCAACCTCACCGCCTACCTCACGTACATCTCGATGATCCTCATGGCCGTCATGATGGGCACCGTGATGTTCGCGATGGTGCCGCGCGCGGCGGCATCGGCCGATCGCATCCAGGCCGTGCTCGACACCGAGCCCTCGGTCACCTCCCTCGCGAACCCGACGGCGCTGCCGTCCGACATCTCGGGCCGCATCGAATTCCGCGACGTCGAGTTCCGCTACCCCGGTGCCGAGGACCCCGTGCTGCGCAACATCAACTTCTCGGCGGGTCCGGGTGAGGTCACCGCGATCGTGGGGTCGACCGGCAGCGGCAAGTCAACGCTCGTCAACCTGATCCCACGCTTCTACGACGTGAGCGCCGGAGCGGTGCTCATCGACGGTGTGGACATCCGCGAGCTCAGCCCCGACGACCTGTGGCGCACCATCGGCTTCGTACCGCAGCGCGCGTTCCTGTTCAGCGGGACCGTGGCCGACAACCTGCGCTACGGCGACGTCAATGCGACTGACGAAGAGCTGTGGCGCTGCCTGACCATCGCGCAGGGCAAGCAGTTCATCTCCGAGATGCCCGAGCAGCTCGAAGCGACCATCTCGCAAGGCGGTACGAGCGTCTCGGGAGGACAGCGTCAACGCCTCGCCATCGCGCGAGCACTCGTGAAGCGTCCCGAGATCTACGTGTTCGACGACTCGTTCTCGGCACTCGACTTCAAGACCGATTCGCAACTGCGCGCGGCGCTCAAGGCCGAGACTGCCGATGCCACCGTCATCGTGGTCGCCCAACGGGTCAGCACGATCATGACCGCGGACCGCATCATCGTCATGGAATGCGGCACCATCGCCGGCATGGGGACGCACGCAGAGCTCATGGAGTCCAGCGAGACCTACCGCGAGATCGTGTACTCGCAGATGAGCCAGGAGGAGGTAGCGTGAGCGAGCAGAACGAAAAGCCCACTCGCTCGCGCAGTGGCGGCTTCGGCGGCGGACACGGCATGCGCGCACCCGCCGAGAAGTCCAAGAACTTCAAGGCCTCCGGCGCGCGTCTGCTCGCGCTCCTCGCACCGCACGCCTTCACGATTGCGCTCATCATCGTACTGGCCACGGTATCGGTCGCCTTCACCGTGTGGGGCCCCAAGCTGCTCGGCGACGCGACGAACGTCCTGTTCCAGGGCGTGATGAGCGCGCAACTCAAGCCCGGTGAAACCGGCGATGAGGCCATCGCCGCGCTGCGTGCGAGCGGCAAGCCCGGTGATGAGCAGATCGCGTCGATGCTCTCGAAGATGACGCTGACGCCGGGCACCGGCCCGGACTTCGGCGAAATCAGCCGCATCCTCACGCTGCTCGCGGTCGTCTACCTGCTCAGCGCAGTCTTCGGGTGGCTGCAGCAGTACCTCACGGTCGGGATGTCGCAAAGCATCGTGTATCGGCTGCGAAACCAGGTCGACGACAAGCTCACGCGCCTGCCGCTCCGCTACTTCGACGATCACCCGCGCGGCGACATCCTGTCGCGCGTGACCAACGACATCGACAACATCGCCAACACGCTGCAGCAAAGCCTCACGCAGATCATCACGTCACTGCTCACCGTCATCGGCGTGCTTGCGATGATGTTCTGGATCAACTGGGTTCTTGCCGCGATTTCTCTGCTCACGGTGCCGATCTCGGTACTGGTCACAGTCGTCATCGCCAAGCGTTCGCAGAAGCAGTTCGCTGCGCAGTGGGAACACACCGGTACCCTCAACGGCCACATCGAGGAGATGCACACCGGTCGGACTATCGTGAAAGTGTTCGGTCGCGAGAAAGAAGCGCTCGAGAAGTTCGACGAGCACAACCAGAAGCTCTACGAAGCGAGCTTCAAGGCGCAGTTCATCTCGGGGATCATCCAGCCGTCGCTGACCGTCATCGGCAACCTCAACTACGTCGCGATCGCCGTCATCGGCGGCGTGCAGGTCGCGTCGGGGCAGCTCTCATTGGGCGACGTCCAGGCGTTCATCCAGTACTCGCGCCAGTTCACCTGGCCGATCACGCAGCTCGCCTCGATCGCAAACGTCATGCAAAGCGCCGTCGCCTCCGCCGAGCGGGTCTTCGAGCTGCTCGACGAGCCCGAGCAGACGCCGGATCTCGCCTCCGTCGAGCCGTCCGGCTGCTGCGGCGCCATCGTGCTCGAGGACGTCTCGTTCTCCTACTCGCCAGACGAGCCACTCATCAAGAACCTCAACCTCGACGTCAAACCCGGGCAGACCGTGGCCATCGTCGGCCCCACCGGCGCCGGCAAGACCACGCTCGTCAACCTGCTGCTTCGCTTCTACGACATCGACGCCGGGCGCATCGTCATCGATGGCGTGGACGCAGCGGACATGTCGCGGGAGGACCTGCGCCGAATGTTCGGCATGGTGCTGCAGGATGCGTGGCTGTTCAGCGGCACGATCCGCGAGAACATCGCGTACGGCCTCGAGGGCGCGACCGAGGCACAGATCATCTCGGCAGCTGAGGCCGCACACGTCGACCACTTCGTGCGAACGCTTCCCGATGGCTACGACACCGTGCTCGACGACGATGCAACCAGCGTTTCGGCCGGCGAGAAGCAGCTGCTCACGATCGCGCGTGCGTTCCTCGCCGACCCGCAGGTCCTCATACTCGACGAGGCTACGAGTTCGGTCGATACGCGCACCGAGGTGCTCATCCAACGCGCGATGGGGCTGCTCATGAGGGGCCGTACCAGCTTCGTCATCGCACACCGCCTGTCGACCATCCGCGAAGCCGACGTGATTCTCGTCATGAACCACGGCTCGATCATCGAGCAGGGCACGCACGAGGAGCTGCTCGCTGCGCGGGGCTTCTACTTCGACCTGTACAACAGCCAGTTCGTCGACGCGTTCGACGAGGCGGGTTAGCCTGCGCGTCAGGCGACTCGAGCAACCCGAAGGGCCGATTCGATGGAGCGTCGCATCGTCGCAGCGCAGAACGTGAGCCGTATGTGCGTGGTGTGCGGACAGGAGAATGAGTTCGGGTTGCACACCCGGTTCTTCGAGCTCGACTCCGGCGAACTACTCGGCGTCTTCGAACCCGCAGAGCACCACCAGAGCTACCCGGGTCGGCTGCACGGCGGCATCGCATCGACCCTGCTCGATGAGACAATCGGGCGGGCGATCAACGTCTCCGACCACGATGCGTGGGGTGTCACCGTCGAGCTCAACATCCGCTACCGCAAGCCGGTGCCGCTCGATGAGCCGGTTCGCGCCTTCGCGCGCATCACGCGCGATTCTCGGCGGTTGTTCGAGGGCAGCGGCGAGATCGTGCTGGCCGATGGCACGGTCGCAGTCGAGGCCACCGGCAAGTACATGAAGCTGCCGATAGACGCGATCGTCGACGGCGACTTCACGGCGCAGTGGTTCGCAGACGACGCCCCGCTCCCCGAAAGCGCTGACGTCTGACGCCCGCCCCAACCTCCACACGATTCTCCGCGTCAGACCGACAGTTTCTCCACACCGCTCGGAAAGACTGAGTGTGTCGGAGGATTCCTCCGGCGTACGCAGGCTCATGACGGGAGACGCAGCGATGAAGCGACGCGAGGGGGATACGCCCAGCAACACACGGCGGATGACCGTCGTTGCGGGTACCGCTGCGGCTGCAGTCCTCTGTATGTCGCTCGCGTTCGCATCGCTCTTCGGCAGCGCACCTGCTGCCGCCCCCTCGCTTTCCGGACCGTCGATCGCCACGACCTCGTCCCACCCGATTCCCCCTGGCGCTCCCCACGCCCCGCATCGCAAGCCGCTTCGTCCGGTACTCTCGGTCAAGCTCGCGGAGGGCGCGTCCAGCGCAGCGTTCGCCGATGACGGCGCCGCGCGCACCGCAGCCGCGCTGCACGCAGCGGCCTCGATCCCTCGGCCCATCGCGCACGTCTGCACCATCTCGGAGGCTGCGAGCTCGCTGCTCCACCTCGAATCGAAGGCTTCCCGAACGAGGGGCCAGCCAGGACGGGCGTGATCTCACACCCGTCCTGCAACCGCGCGCGATGCCCCGCGCGACCATTCGAGGAGTAGCCATGAAAGCCGTACACATCCTCATCGAAGGACTTCGTGACGAATACGAGGCCGGCCTCGCCGAGATGCTCGTTCGCATCATGGACGGCGTGAAGGACGTCGCGTCGATCCGCTCGATCCACCTGGTCTCGGTGCTTTACGACGAGAGTGTCGCCAGTGTCACGCAGATACTGCGCACCCTGCGTCGCGCAGGCTTCTCCGTCCGAACGTACACACCGCCTCCGCAGCACGCGCTCGCCGGCATGGCGTAGGCGCCTCGGTTTCCGGGCGGCCGAACGGGCCGCCCGGCCGACGCGGTTGTCGAGTCGTCAACCGCGTCATCGATGGGGGCATTTGGCGGTATACTGCCTGCGGGCGAACCTCGCTCGAGGTTCGGCGACGACTGAAGGAGGCAACTGGTGGCCTACGAGCCGTCTCACATCATTGCGGAAATCGGCTGTAACCATAAGGGCGAGATGGATCTCGCCTATGAGCTCATCAAGACAGCCGCGGTCTACTGTAAGGTCGATGCGGTCAAGTTCCAGAAGCGCAACAACAAGGAGCTGCTCACTCCCGAGCAGTACAACGCTCCCCACCCCAATCCGGCGAACTCCTACGGTGACACCTATGGCGCTCACCGCGAGTACCTGGAGCTCGACGTCGAGCAGCACCGTCAGCTCAAGACATGGTGCGAGGAGTTCGGTCTGGTCTACTCCACCTCCGTGTGGGACCTGACCTCCGCCATGGAGATCGCGTCGCTGAATCCGACCACCATCAAGATCCCCTCGGCGTGCAACACGCACTTCGAGATGCTCAACTGGCTGTGCGACAACTTCCCCGGCGAGATTCAGATCTCGGTCGGCATGACGACGCTTGAGGAAGAGAAGCAGATCATCGACCTCTTCGTCTCGAAGGGTCGCGCCAAGGACCTCGTCGTCTTCAGTTGCACCTCGGGTTACCCGGTGCCGTTCGAGGACATCTGCCTGCTCGAGATCAACCGTCTCAAGACGGCCTACGACGGCATCGTCAAGTCGATCGGCTTCTCGGGACACCACCTCGGCATCGCCGTCGACACCGCCGCCTACACGCTGGGCGCGCACATCATCGAGCGTCACTACACGCTCGACCGCACCTGGAAGGGCACCGACCACGCTGCTTCGCTCGAGCCCGAGGGCCTGCGCAAGCTCAAGCGTGACCTGGAGGCCGTCCACAAGGCGCTCACCTACAAGTCCGCGGAGGTTCTCGACATCGAGATGGTCCAGCGGGTGAAGCTGAAGTACCGCGAGGCCGAGTAGTGAGCGAACGCTACACAGCGTTCATCCCGGTGCGCGGGGGCAGCAAGTCCATCCCCCTCAAGAACATCAAGGAGATGGCGGGGCGGCCGCTCGTCCACTGGACGATTGCGGCCGCCGACGCCTGCCCTGATATCGACCGCATCGTGATATCGACGGACTCCGACGAGATCGAGGCTGCGGCCAACGCGTTCGGCTCGGCCAAGCTCGTCGTGCATCGCCGATCAGCCGAGAGCGCGAGTGACACCGCCGGCACCGAGGCTGTGATGCTCGAGTACGCTTCCGCACACGACGACTTCGATGCGATGGTGCTCATCCAGGCGACCTCGCCGCTTCTCGCCGCCGACGACCTCAGCCGGGGCATCGCCGCCTACGCTGCGGGAGCGGACAGCGTTCTGTCGGTCGTGCGCCAGAAACGCTTCCTGTGGGAGGACGCCCCCGAGGGCGCTCGCCCGGTGAACTACGACTACAACGCTCGGCCGCGTCGCCAGGAGTTCGATGGCCACCTGGTCGAGAACGGCGCGTTCTACGTCACGTCGCGTGCGGCCCTGCTCGAAACCGGCTGCCGCCTCTCGGGGCGCATCGCGCTCGCCGAGATGGACGAAGCGTCGTACTTCGAAATCGACGAGCCCGACGACTGGATCATCGCCGAAGCGCTGCTCGCGAGGCGCACCGGCATCGATGTCGCGCCTGCCGCGAACCTCGCTGGCATCAAGGCGCTGCTCACAGACTGTGACGGCGTGCTCACCGACGCCGGGATGTACTACTCAGAGCACGGCGACGAACTCAAGAAGTTCAACACCCGAGACGGCATGGGCTTCGCCATGTTGCGCGAGGCCGGACTCACGGTCGGGATCATCACCGCCGAGAACGTCGATCTCGTACGACGCCGCGCCGAGAAGCTCAAGCTCGACGAGCTGCACATGGGCGTCCACGACAAGCTCGCGATCGTCTCGGAGTTGTGCGCGAAACGCGGCATCACGCTCGACGAGGTCGCATACGTGGGTGACGACTTGATGGACCTCGCGGTCATCAAGGCCGTCGGATTCGGCTGCAGCGTGAGTGACGGCATGCCCGAGGTCAAGGCCGCGGCCACGTACGTCACCCATGCTCGCGGTGGCGAGGGTGCCATTCGCGAGGTCGCCGAGATGATCATCGCTGCTCGGAACCGGGTCTGATGCACGACCCCGCGTTCGACGAGCAACCCGCTACGCCCGCACCCGAGCGCGCCCTCAACGTGCTGTTCGTGGGCGCCTACGACTCCACTAACTACGCGTACGTCGAGCTCGTTCACGAGCTCGAGCGTCGCGGTCACACGTGCACGGTTGTCGTCGAGAACGAGCGCGACAGTGTGAACAACAAGATGTTCATCAATGACGAGATCCCCATGGTGCCGGTGCGCAACTACCCTGTATCGGATCTCGACGCCGTCGACTTCGTCTTCACAGGTCCGTTTGTGCAGCGGGGCAGCAAGGCACTGTATGGCGCCATCCGTGACAAGCAGAAGTTCCTCATCTCATTCGCAACGCTGTTCTCCTCGGTGACGATGCGAAACCCGCCGGACCTCGTGCTCGCATCAAGTGAGCGCAAGTTCCGAGAGTTCGAGGACAACGGCCTGCGCTACAACATGGTCGCTGTGGGCAACCCGCAGTACGACCCGCTGATCCGCCTCCGTGAGAGTCGCGAGCCGGTCCCGCTCGATCAGATCCGCAAGGTACTCATCGTCGATCAGGGCGCCTACCCGCTGGGCGAGGCCGGCAAGGACCAGCTCGGCGAGACGCTCATGGCCATCGCGCGCAACAACCCCGAGATGACGTTTCACATCAAGCCCCGCTACCTCCCCAGCGAGGAGGGCGTGCACCTCCATAGCATCTCGGATCACCTCTACGCCCACCTGCCGGACAAGCCCGACAACCTCATCCTCATCCACGAGCCGACCATCCTCGAAGAGCTCATTCTCGAGTTCGACGCGATGATCACCACGTGGAGCACGGCGCACCTCGACGCCGCCGCGCTCGGTCTCCCGCTGCTGCTGATCGATGGGCTCGACTCCGTCGACGTGTTCGACGTGCGCAAGCAGCGTGTCGCGGCCGCCTATGAACACCTCGCCGAGACAGGCTGCCTGCACGACCGGCGCGACTTGATGGAGGGGCCTGCCCCCTTCAGCTACGTCGCCGAGGCGTATGTCCAGGCCGAGTTCCACGATTCCGATACCCCCGCGGCGCCCCGCGTCGCGGATCTGTTGGAGCGAATCGAGGAGGTCGTCCTGCGGCAGGGGCACCTGTTCGCCACCGGCTTCGAGCTGACATTCGAGCAGTTCATGAGCGACGTGGAGTCGCTCGACACCCTTCCGGCAGGTTCGACGCAGGTGCGGCTGAATCGGCGGCTGTTCCGCGGACTCAACAGCGTCGCCCAGTCCGCCGTCTACGACAACCGGTGCCTCGGCTATGTGCTCGACATGAGCCAGGTGTTGCCCGTCTGGGATCTGCGCATGAATCCCGAGGACACCGACGATGACGTCAACACTCACGTCCGAGAGCTGCGCGCCCTGATCCGGGAGATGAAGACCGACTACTTCGAGAACCACCCCGAGGGCGTCGCATCGGATCCACTCGTACAGGACTACTACTTCGACTACCTGTTCAAGGGACGTCGCTACGACGAACTGATGGGCTATGCCGGCCCCGTCGTCGTACCTGCCAGCCTCGAGTACAACATCGGCCGGATGTACTTGAAGAAGCGACGCCCCTTCAGCGCGGCCAAGCACTTCGTCGAGTCATTCTCGATATCGCTGCAGGAGCCATGTCGAATCCTGCGTAAGGACCGCAACATCAAGGTCACACTCTCGAACGCGGACACCATCTGGCTGCCCAACGCGATCCTGTTCTTCCTCAATCTCTACGGGAAGGATCAGGCGCTCAGCGTCGTCGACGTGGAGGGTCGTCCCGACTTCGAAGTGCTCGTCTACTACAAGATGCGTGCGCTGATCCGGCTCGGCCAGATCGATGACGCCAGGGCACTGTGTGAGGAGTACGCGGCCGTTCAGCGCGACGTGCCCGCGGCCCCGCGTCGCGGTGGGTGGAAGCGGCGATCGCTGCGGTGGTTCATCGGGCTGTATCGCGGCCGACTCGCCCGCGCAGCCAAACGTCTTGGTGTCGCGGACGCGCAGTAGACTGCACTCCTGCCTGCATCGGCGTATTGTGATATTCGTCACATTCCGGTGCACCGCTGTCTGAACATCTATGAAGCGGGGGTAGTATCCCGGTACGAGACCCTACTCAGGCGGCGATCCCTATGAAAGCCACACAGCGATCCACCCAAGCCCAATCAGCCAACGGCGACTGTCTCGCGCCAAGCTCGGGAGTGGCACAGCCGCCTGTCTCGGATCAGGTCGCACACGTCGACGAGCTCATCGGCGACGCGACACGGTTCAAGCGGCTCGACTACGACCTGGTGGGCACGCTGGCGGAGGAAGCCTACGAGATCGCATGTCAGGTGGATCCGGGTGGTAATCAGTACCGCTACGGCATGGCCTCGGCGCTGGCGCTGCTCGCCCACCGGTGCGCCGCGCTGGGCGAAGCCGACAATGCGATGCAGCACGCATCCGAGGCGCTGGCGCTACTCGACTCACACGACCCCAGCCCGATGCTCGGCGACCTCTACGTCACGATGGGGTGGGCGCACTACCTCTTGGGCGACTACGTGGACGCGATGAATCGGCTACTCGTCGCGCAAGACATCGCCGAGAAGATCAACGACCGCAGTCTGGCCGCGTACGTCATGGACCGCATCGCGAACGTGTACCACGCCACGTCGCGCGCTTCGCTCGCGCTCTATCTTCAGCGACGGGCCATCGCGATTCAGCACGAGCTCGGCGACGAACTCGGCGCCGCGCTGACCATGAACAACATGACGTACAGCCTCATGGACCTCGACCAGTTCGACGAGGCGCTCGAAGTCGCGCTTGAGGCCATGCGCATCAGCGAAGAGCACGGCCTCACCTACCTGCTCATGGGCGTCCTCGATACGTTGGCCGAGGTTCACCGTCGCACCGGTGATCTCGATACCGCCGCGGCCTACTCGCTGCGCAGCCTACGGCTTGCCGGTGAGCACCATTCCGAGCCTGATCGGGGTGACGCGCTCTACACGACCGCCCTCATCGCGCTCCAACAGGGCCGCCTCGACGACGCGCTGGCCGCCGCACGCGATGCACTTGCCATCAACACGAGGCACGGGCGGTCGATCGAGGAGTTCTACTGCCATGAGCTGCTATCGCGCGTCCAGGAGCAGCGGGGCGAGCTCGGCGCCGCTCTCGAGCACTACCGCCGATTCCACGACCTGGAGCGTATCCGCCTCAACGAGGAGACCTCGAGCCGGCTCGCCAACCTGCAGGTCGAGCACGAAGTAGCCACGGCGCGCAAGGATGCCGAGATTCATCGGCTGCGCAGCCTTGCACTCGAGCAGGAGGTCGAGCAACGCCGAATCGCACAAGCGGAGCTCGAGGCCCAGGCATCGCTCGACGCGCTTACGGGCCTGTTCAACCGACGGCACGTCTCGGTGCTCTCGCAGGAGTTGCGTCGAGAGATGGCGCAGGGCCATCGCGCGTCGCTGATCCTCATCGACATCGATCACTTCAAGGAGATCAACGACACGCACGGGCATTTCGCCGGCGACCGGGCGCTGGTCTCGATCGCGCGCCTGCTGCGCGAGAACGCCCGCGATGCCGATACGCCGGTCCGCTATGGCGGCGACGAGTTCCTCGTCCTACTCGCGGGCACCGGCGCCGAGAAGGCCAAGGACATCGCCGAGCGACTGCGCAACGCCATCGAGTCCGAGCCCGTACGATACCGCGGCGCGTCGATTCCGATCACGGTCAGCATCGGGGTCGCGAGCGTCGGCCCGGGATCACACCAGGACATGCACGACCTCATTGAGCGCGCAGACCGCGCCCTGTACGCCGCGAAGCACGCCGGACGCAACTGCGTCGTGGGCGAAAGCCTGTGACCGTGCCGCGTGGGCACGTACGCGCGAGACACGCCGAAGCAGTGTGTCACTCGTCACATTCATCATGCGTTCGCCTGCGTGCGATCAACCGAGTGGCTAATGCCCACCCCCACCGCGGCCGATACCAGAAGTGAAGATTCATGCGTCAGACCCGCTGGGAGATGTGAGTTCGATGTTGCGCAGGATAGCCGTCATAGCGACCGCCGCCGTGCTGCTCGTTGCAGCCACGTCGTCGACCGCGTTCGGGTGGGGCAACGGTGGTCCTGACGACTGGCACTACGGCACCCATGACTGGGTACTCGACCACGCGATCACGTTGGCCGGCCAAGGCGGAGACTGGGTCGATGTCCGTGCCGCCCTCTACGCCTCCGATGACATCGACTACCGAGCCACCCCGACGTCTGTTCCCCGGCACGTCGGCGTGGGCGTGCGTGGCGGCCCCCAAGCCGTCTCGGACGAGTACTACCAGGTCGTGACCGCGTACAACGCCGGTGACTACGCCGATGCGAGCGAGCACCTCGGTCGCCTGGCCCACTACTATGCCGATGAGGTCCAGCCGTTCCACACGACCACAGCCGGATTCGTCTCGAACAACCCGCGACACGCCCCGTACGAGTACGAAGTCGACGACATGACCCCCAGCTACTCGAGCATGTCGAGCTGGATCAGCCCACGCAGCCGTAGGTCAGTCAGCGACGTGAGAGCTTCAGCGTTCCACGCAGCCGCGTACGCCGGCACGAAGTACGCGGATCTCAACGCGTCGTATCGAGCGAACAACAACAACGTCGCTGGTATCGGCAAGACCAACACGGGTCTCGTGCTCAACCGAGCCGTTAACGACCTCGCCGACATCATCGCTGCAGTCCCCAGGGGCGAGGGTCTGTCCCAAGCACCGGCGACGATGAAGCAGCGTATGTGGCGACCGAACTACTACTTCCCCCGAAGCAGTGACAGCCACAGCGCCGTCATCCGCAGCGACGTCTACTGCTACGACGAGAACGGCAAGCCGATGCCCGGCGTGGGCGTCACCTTCAACTGGCCGCTGGCCAGCGGCATCAAGTCGCGCGTCGCCTACACGGACGCCAACGGGTTCGCCTACACGTGGGAGGTCCCCGGGGCCGGCGTTTCCTTGATGAGAAAGCGTGCGCTCACCGCCAAGACCGTGCAGAGCAGCGAAGTCGCGACATCGGCCACGTGGTTCATGCCGACGCCGATGCTCGCCTCGGGGCTCTCGGGAATGAAGTCGAGCCTGTCCAACACGCGACCCAAGCGCTACTCCACGATCACCTCGCGTGTGCGCATTCGCAACACCGCAGGAAAGGCCGTCGCAGGGCTGCCGGTCACCTTCTACTGGAAGTTCGGTTCGGGGACCAAGAAGCTGACCGCAGTCACGAACTCGAGCGGCGTCGCATCGACTTCGTGCAACATCGGCGGAGCGGCTGCGGGACGGCGCGTCTACGTGCGGGCGAGAGCCTACTCGGGCAAGCAGAAGCGCGAGAGCGCGTCGTCGTTCATCCCGCACTAGGGCCGATATCCGGCGGCCTCAGACCCGCACCGCCGGCACCTGACAGGATTCAGCGAAGGCCCGGCCCGTCGGTCGGGCCTTCTTAGTGCGGTTCGCCGCGATTCGCCTGAAATGGGTTTGTTTCACATCGGAAACGCAATGCTGGATAATGCGTTCGGTTGCGGGACACTGGCGTTTCGCCGTGAACCGGCTCAGCCTCACGTCAAGGAGCGACACATAGTGCTGACCTCCGTGGTCGGAGACTTCCTACGACTCGTCAGGATCAATACCGATAACGCCTCGCGCACGTATGCGATGGCGCAGGTCGCTCTTACCAAACGCTACAGTGGCTCCGCGCTGGGCGCGGCCTGGGCGCTCGTCAAGCCGCTCATCTTCGTCTTCGCCTACTGGTTCGCGGTCAACATCGGCATCCGAGGCGGACGCTCGATGGGTGAGATTCCCTACATCCTGTGGCTGATTCCCGGCATCATGCCGTGGTTCTATATCTCGGATGCGCTCACCATCGGCGGTTCAGCTGTCCGATCGAACTCCCACTTCGTCACCAAGATGGTCTATCCGGTGGCAACGCTCCCCGTCTCCGAGGTGCTCTCGCTCTACATGGTCCACCTCATGATGATGTGCGTGACCGTCGCGATCTTCGTGATCTCAGGGTATGGACTCAGCATCTACTTCATCCAACTGCCCTACTACCTGCTGTGCACTGCGGCGTTCACCGTGGTCGTCGCGACGCTGCTCTCGGCACTGACGGCGGTGAGCCAGGACGTCCGACAAGCGGTGAAGTCGCTTATGACGTTGCTGTTCTGGATGTCGCCCGTACTGTGGTCGGCCGATAAGCTCTCCTCGCCGCTCAAGCAGATCGTGCTCGCGAACCCGATCGCCTACCTCACCGGCGGCTACCGCAACGCGTTTGTGTACCACCGGTGGTTCTTCCAGGACTGGGAGTACATGCTCTATTTCTGGGGCATGCTCGCTATCCTCGCGCTGTTGGCGAGCTACGTGTTCACTAAGCTCGAAGGCGAATTTGCAGACGTTCTGTAGGGGAGGTGTCGGCGCTGGATAACGCGATTCGTGTCAAGAATCTGACCAAGACCTATCGGATCTACTCATCTTCCATCTCCAGAGCGCTCGCCCCCTTCCGGCGCGACGACGACTCGAAGAAGTTCACTGCGCTCAAGAACGTCTCTATCGACTTCCCCAAGGGCGAGGTCGTTGCGATCCTCGGCAAGAACGGCTCGGGCAAGTCGACGCTGCTCAAGATCATCACGGGAGTCGCACGGCAGACCAGCGGTGAAGTCGAAATCGAGGGGCGCATCTCGGCGATGCTCGAGCTGACGAGCGGGTTCGACCTCGAGCTCACCGGAGTCGAGAACATCTACCTGCGAGCGTTGGCCCTCGGCATACCTCGCGAGGAAGCGGATGCTCGCAAAGAAGAGATCATCCGGTTCGCCGATATCGGCGATCACATCAACCAGCCCGTACGCACGTACTCGAGCGGCATGAAGGCTCGTCTCGGCTTCGCCGTAAGTGTGAGCGTCGACCCGGATATCCTCATCGTCGACGAGGTCCTTGCCGTTGGTGACGACATCTTCAAGATCAAGTGCATCGAGAAGATGGAGGAGTTCCGCAGGCAGGGAAAGACGATCCTGTTCGTCAGCCACTCCCTGTTCACGGTGAAGGCGTTCTGCACACGCGCCGTGTGGATCAACGCCGGTGTGGTCATGGAGCAGGGCGAGCTGGGACCGGTCGTACTCGCGTACGAGGAGTTCCTCAAGCAGGAGCGTGCCCGGATACGCGACCAGCACCGCGAGGATCATGGTGACGAAGAGATCGCGCTTGAGAAGCGCGACATCCTCGAGATCAAGGACTTCCGCCTCTACAACGAAGGTGTCGAGGGCCGCAGCAACACCTTCGACTTCCGAGAGGACATCCTCTTCGAGTTCGACTACTACGTGAAGCGGCCCATCGAGCGGCTCACGTTCTGCTACACGATCAAGAACTCCGAGGGTCTTGAGATGTTCATGTCGGACAAACAGGACCCGGACGCCGTGATCAACTCCGAGATCGGCAAGCACCATCTCCGCGTACGGCTGCGCGACCCCAGGTTGCTCGCAGGTGAATACCTCATGGCTGGCGAACTGTGGAATAACGACGCCGGGTTCTTCATCAACCACTCACTCAGGCGCCCGATTCACATTCGCGCCGGCAAGTTCGTCGGAACCGGCGTCGTGCACGTCGACTACGAACTTGAGAACGACTGACCCCACGATCGGGTTCAGTCGACCAGCCAGCTAGGGCTCTCGGAGGCGGGACTCATATGAACCGCGTGCGTCTGTCACGAAGGTTCGCACTCATGATTGGCGGCGGGATCGCCCTCGTGCTCGGCGCGGCGGCACTTGTCGGCATCGACTGGATCTGGACCGACTACCTCTGGTACGCATCCATGGGCCAGCAGTCGGTGTTTCAGGTCAGCTACGCCTCGATGCTCGGAGTGTGGTTGGGGTGCACTGCGATCGCGTTCCTGGCGATTCACGCGGGTGCTCGCTCGGCATGGAAGTCCGCGCTGGGAAGCTTCAAGTTCCCGGTCGGAACGGCAATCGGGTCGTTGCTGGCTGCCGGCCTGATGAGCCTGTCGATGTCGAAGCAGTGGATGGCGTTTCGCCTCGCAATCGCGCAGTCACCGTTCGGGCTCCACGACCCCCATTTCGGCTATGACGTCGGCTTCTTCGTCTTCACGCTCCCGGCGTTTGAGCTGCTCACTCGCTGGCTCACCGGACTTGTTGTTCTTGTCATGGTCACCATGGTCGCAATCGCCTTCATCGCGACTCGGCTGGACCCCACCGGAGTGGTCACGCCGGATTGGCGACGCCTCAAGCGGTCCTTCTCGATCCTGGCCGGTGCGCTTTCGTTGCTCGCCTCCGCAAACGTCATCCTCTCCATCTGGCAGTTGAGCTTCTCAACAGCCGAGACGCCCTTCGCGGGTGCCTCCTACGCCGATGTCCATGCACAGATTCCCGCCAGCATCGCGATCGCGTTGATGGGGGTGGTCGCAGCTGTCGTCTTCTTCGCGACCGCATCGGGGAAGCGCTTCAAGCCCGTGGTGCTGACGCTTGCCGTGTGGGCGGTCGCCGCTGCCGTACTCGGAGTCGCGTGGCCATGGGTCGTTGAGACGTACGTCGCCGCGCCGAACGAGGCGACGTTGGAGAAACCCTACATCGAGCGCAACATCGCCATGACACGAGCTGCGTGGGACCTCACATCGGTCAGGGGCGTTGACTACCCCGTGCATGAGAGCCTGGAGCCATCAGCAGCCTCGGCTGCGCAGCGCTCGCTCGCCACGGCGACCATTTGGTCACCGACGACAGTGCAGCAAGCATTCACACAGCTGCAGACGATCCGACCCTACTACCGCTTGTCTGACATCGATTACGACCGCTACGAGTACGGTGGCGAGCTGCATCAGGTGCTTGTTGCTGCGCGGCTGATCGACCCATCCGGCTTGCCGACGACCGCCCGTACCTGGGTCAACCAGCACCTCGTCTACACGCACGGATATGGGCTGGCGATCAGCTCGGCCAGCATGACGACCCCGCGCGGGTTCCCCGAGTTCATCGTTGGCGAGATCCCCCCGCGCGTGGAGAGTGCCGACGCGAGCATGGCTGCGAGTCTGGTGACGAAGGAGCCCCGCATCTACTTCGCCCCCGGACAGTCCGACTACGCGATCGTGGACACGGGCATCGATGAGTTCGACTACCCCGCGGGACAGAGCAACGCAAAGAACCGCTATACCGCGGACAGCGGAGTCGCGGTGGGTAACCCGATGCGCCGCCTCGCATGGGCAGTCCGGCTGGGCTCGCCCGAGGTGCTCTTCTCTCGCTACCTCACGCCGACAAGCCGCGTACTCGCCAACCGCGATGTGGTCCTGCGCGCCAAGAAGCTCGCACCGTGGCTGTCGTATGAAGACGCATATCCCGCACTCGTCGATGGCCGCATCACGTGGATCATCGACGGCTACACCGCAAGCGACCACTATCCGTACTCACAGCCACTCAAGAACGGCACAAGCTACCTGCGCGACTCAGTGAAGGTGACCGTCGATGCATTGACCGGTGACGTCACCTTCTACGCCACGGGTGAGGATCCCATCCGCGATGCATGGGCGCGCATCTATCCCACGATCATCACGCCTGAATCCGAGATACCCGTGGCCGTCGCCAAGCACATCCGCTTTCCGCGACAGCAGTTCAACGCTCAGGCGTCGATCTATCGCACGTACCACATGACCGATCCGATGGTCTTCTACAACAAGGAAGACCTCTGGGCCACACCATTGGATGCGAGCGGCAAGCCGGTGAAGCCCACGTACGTCATGGCCGACCTTCCCGGAGGAAACGGCAAGGGGCTCTACCTGCTCCAGCCCTACTCGCTGCCGGACAAGGCGAACCTGGTCGGCTGGATGGCGACGTCATGCGAGCCGGGCAACTATGGTGAGCACACCGTCTACTTGCTGCCTAAAGAGCGAGTCATTCTCGGCGCTGCGCAGATCATGGCGCGCATCAATCAGGACCCGCGCTTCTCACAGCAGCTGACTCTGTGGACGCAGCCGGGTAGCACCGTGGTCTTCGGCGATATGCTCGTGCTTCCGGTTCAGAACTCCGTGGCCTACGTACAGCCGGTGTTCCTCCAGGCCCAGAACAACGCGATGGCCGAGCTCGTCAGCGTGATCGTGGTCAATGGCGACCGCGTCGAGTTCGACACGACGCTGCCGGGCGCGCTCGAGAAGGCGTACGGACTTGCGAGCACCGCTCCCAGCGGTTCGGTGGAGGCGAGCGTCAGCGCGAACTAGCCTCGACTCCCGGCGAGTCGTCGCTTGAGCCATCGCGCCGCGCGGCCCGGGCCGGAAACCGGCGGGCGCACGTGCAGGGCCAGATTGCCTTCCCCGCTCGCGAAGTAGGCCACGACACGTACGCGACCCCCTAGCCGAAGCGGGACCTCGCAGCCGCCAGGACCATCGCCGAGTGTCTGCGCGCGTTCGATACCGAAACGGACCCTGCGCCGCGCACCGCGATAGCGCACCTGGGCAAATGCGTCCCACCGGCCCTCAGCCAAGCGCTCACCGTCTGCTACCCGGGCGACGTCGAGATGCACCTCAAACGGCGTCCCCGCCTCGGCATCGAGCTCGCCGAGTACGACGGGGACGAGAATGCTGACCCCTCGACCACGCGCGACCAGGTCGATCTCGGCGACCTGCTCCACCGGCAAGCCGGCAAGACCGAGGCGACCACGCGCGACCAGCTCGGTGCCGCTCCATCGCAGCTCGGTGAGTTCGTGACGTAGCTTGAACTCCGCACCTGCTTCGAGGGCGCCAAGCACCGCGATCGCATCGGCGTCGTTCGCCGCCACCGCCTCGTAACACACGCGGAAGCGCCACGGCAGTTGCTCGGCGACCTCGTCGTTGTAGAAGCGCTTCAGCCAGTCCCTGACCTCCTCGAGCACTCGGTGCGTCACCGCTGCGTCTGTCTCGGCGGGGAGCCGTACGAGCACGTTGCGCATAGCCTGTGCATGAAGGAGACGTGCAGCGACCGCATCGCGATCCGACCCGGGCTCGACGCACTCCTCGAGCACGTCGAATGCGCGTGCGAGCGACGGAACGTGCACGTCGGACGCGGTGGCGACGAGCGTCAGGTTCTGCCCGTCATCACGATGCCGGAAGTACAGATAGTCGTAGTCGCCGAGAATCGAGATCGCGCGTGCAGCGAAGTACGCACGCAGCACGAAGGGCTGGTCCTCCCCCATGTTCAGATCCTCGGGGAACCGGATCGCGTGGCGCTCCAGCATCTCTCGGCGGTAGAGCTTCCACGCCCCAAGCGTGCGAAACGCCCGAGAACCGAGTGCCGGTGTGCTCAGAACCGTCTCCTCATAGACGAGTTGTGGAACATTGCGACCGCCCACACTCACCATCTTGGCGAGCACCACATCGGTCCCGTTCTCGTCGGCTACGCGCACCATCCGCTCGAGCGCCTCGGGGCCGAGATAGTCGTCGGCGTCGAGCACGAAGACGTAGCGGCCGGTCGCGATATCGAGCGCGCGGTTTCGCGGAACGGACGGGCCCCCGGAGTTGGGCTGGTGGATGACGCGCATCGATGGTGCATCGACGGCGAGGCGGTCGAGCTCCTCGCCGGTACCGTCGGTCGAGCCGTCATCCACGACCAGGATCTCGATGCGGTCCTGCGGCAGCGTCTGTGCGAAGAGCGACTCGATGCACTCCACCACGTAGGGCATGGCGTTGTACGCCGCGACGATGACCGTGACATCCGGCTGCATCTAGCGGGCCTCGGCACGCGGACGAAGCAGTCCGCGCAGGCGTCGACGGGCCCTCCCGAGGATCTGCCGCGCCGTCTGCGGGCCACGCGCCGGGACGAACGAAAGGTTGCCGCCGCGTGTGACCGTGGGTGCGACCCCTCCGGTGTTGAAGACTCCGAATGCCTCCCGGCCGGCGGCGATGCGAACGAAACGGTGCGCGTTGCGCAATGAGACGCTGGCGTACACGTCCCATACGACACCGCTGCGCAGTACGTCATCAGGGTCGAAATCGACGATGACCTGCAGATGTCCACCCTGTCGCGACACGCTCTGCGCCTCGACGTAGCGCGCGCCGACGATGGTCGCACGCGGACGTGCGTAGAGGCGCACGTCGGGTGTCTCGGCGAACTCACCGAGCCGAATACTCGCTTCGATCCGGTAGCGCTCGCCTTGAGCGAACACATGTGAGGCGCGCGCGGTCATCCTGGGAAGCGCCACTCGGCGATCCTTTTGTTCCATCGCCGCCACGTAGACCTCGAACCAGCGCTCGACGCACAAGCCCGCCGAGAAGCGCCGATCGACCTCGAGCGCGCGCTCGCCCATGCTCCGCGTGCGGTCAGGATCGTCCAGCATGGAGCTCATCGCTTCGGCGAGCGCCTCGACGTCGCCGTACGTGACAACGGTTCCGTCGACACCATCGCGGATCAACTCCGTGATTCCGTACTTGCCGTCGTAGGCGACGGTGGGCGTACCCTGGGCCATCGACTCGGCGATGACCAGCGGCATGCCTTCTCGGATGCCTGCGAGCACCGAGTACGACGCCCGCGAGAACACCGAAGCCGAGTCGGCGGTCGTCCCCATGACGCGGAAGACGTCCGTCAGGCCCAGACCGTCGATGAGCCGTTGCAGCTCCCAACGCAGCGGACCCAGGCCCCACAGCTCGAAACGCGCCTCGGGGTGGGTTTCGGACACGCTGCGAAACGCCCTGACGACGTCGCTCCAGTTCTTGCGCTCGGCGAATCGACCGATACCAACGCCCAGCCAGCGGTCCTTGTCCGGCGACAGCGCGTCTCGGCTCGTGGGTGCGTCGTGCGGTACGGCGTGGAGGGTCGCGCGCGGCCCAAACTCCTCGGCGACGTCTGCGCGCTGCTCCTCGGTGATGAGGACGAATGCGTCGAATCGATCGAGTCTCGCGAGCATCGGGGCGTGCTCCGGCATCGTCGGCGACCCGTAAGTGTGCGGGGCGTCGAGATGACTCGCATGCAGCATCGTAACCTTCGCGGCCGACGGGTTCGTCATCTGAAGCACCGCCGAGGTGATCAGCGGGCTCTCGGTCTCGACCTGGAATATCGACTCGTCGTAGAGGGCCGCATGGTGATCGAGCCACTCAGTGCGCATGCTGCGTTCACTGTCGAACACGTGCGTGAATGCGCCGTGCTCGTCGGCGAACCGGATCTGCCAGGGAGCGCCCGGCTCGGTTCCGTGGCCGAACTCGACACGCGGCCTACCCTCGTCGTCGAAGTAGAGCCGCCGTAGAGGCTCGCCCGTCACGGCATCCAGGGTCACGGACTTGCGCAGCCGTCCGGCGAGATCCCGGCGTTCCTCGCGCAACACGCGCCCGCCGGCGTCTCGATAGGTGACGATGCTGCGACCATCCGGGTCGTGCGTCTCGACGGCATCCCACTCGGACGACGGGCCCGTGTCGGGCTTGATCGCACCGGGACGGGCGGGTCGATGGACGTCCTCTGCGAAGAGCCCTCTGGGGGCGTCGCCGCTGATGCCCGCCTCATCGAACAGGTTGATGACCTGGACGCGAGGCCCGAGCACGCCCATCTGGCGCAGCCGGTGGCCGGAATCGTCTTGGTCGAGAGTGAACGCGAGTGTGAGTATCGTGACGTCGCGATCGAGCGCCTCGCCGATCAGCGAGGCCTTATGCAGCGCGTTTCGGACGAGCCCGCCTCGGTGATGCCAGACATCGTGAAGCACGACGTGAAAGGCCACGTCGTTGAGTCGCTCTGGGACTGGGACGGTGAGTTGCAATCCGGATCCTCCGCGGCGCTCCCCCGAGTGTGCTGGCGCAACGACTGAAGTGTACCTGAGAAGCCGCGACCACTCGGCGTGCAGGGCGCGGCCGAAGCGCACGCTGCCCAGACCCGATATCATGAATCGGCCGGTCGCTCGGGGAGAGCGGCCACCAGACGACACGAACCCACGAGGTGCCCCTGCGCATGCGGACCCTGATCCGACTCGCCATCTACGTCGCCCGCGCGATCTACGCCGTGCTCAGGGTGTTGCCTCGCCGCGCCAAGATCGTGATGCTGAGCCGCCAGTCCGACGAGCCATCCAAGGACCTCGTCCTGCTCGCCGAGCAGCTCCGTCGACAAGCACCCGACATCGATGTGGTCGTGCGCTGCCGCTTCATCCCCAAGGACACTCTCGGCCGTGCGCTGTATCTGTCGGAGGTCCTCGTCCAGATGTACCACCTCGCCACCGCCCGCGCGTGCGTGGTCGATGGCTACAACGTCCCCCTCTCGATTCTCAACCACCACGGCAACCTGTTCGTGGTGCAACTTTGGCACGCGCTGGGCGGCATCAAGCAGTTCGGCTACCAGTCGATCGGGCAGCCCGGGGGCCGCTCGGCGGCGATCGCTCGCGCGATGCACATGCACCGCAACTACGACGTCGTCCTGTGCGGCGGTCCCGGCTCCGTCGCGGCCTTCGCGGCAGCGTTCGAGGTCGACCCGACGGCAGTCGTCCCGCTCGGCCTGCCGCGCGTCGACTACCTGCGCGGTGCGCGTACGCCCGCCGACGGCGCGCGCCCGGCGCAGCCGGTCGCCGCGCTCGTCCGGGCGTACCCGCACCTCACCGACGGCTCCACGCGCGTGGTGCTGTACGCACCGACGTTCCGCCACCACGGCGGCTCGGCGTACCGCGAGGTCATCGACGCCTTCGCTGACAGCGGCATGACGCTCATCGTCAAGCCACACGACCTCGAGAGTGCATCGCTTACCGGCGCGCACCTCGTGGATGCGACCGGGGTCGACGTGTTCGACCTGCTGCCACTGTGCGATGCGGTCATCACCGATTACTCGGCGGTTGCATTCGAGGCGGCTTGCATCGACAAGCCGGTCTACTACTACGTCTACGACATCGAGGAGTACCGAGCGGAGCGCGGCCTGAACTTCGACCCGCTCGCCGAGATACCCGCGATGTCGTCGACGAGCATCGACGACGTCATCCGGATGATCCGCGAGTCCGTCGTCGACGAGGCGGCCGTGAGCGACTTCTCGGCAGCGTTCGTGCCCGAGCGCGGCGCCGACTGCACCGCGTCCATCGCCGATCTCGTGCTCTCGCACGTACGCGAGCGTTCGTAGCCAACCCCACGGCGAGGCGGTAAGATACCGCTTTCGTGCGACGACCCGAAAGGCACATTCAGTCACATGGCAGCGCCCCTCAAGAAGCGCCTCAAGCGCCGGATGAAGAAGGCGGTCAACGAGATCGGCAAGCACGTTCCGGTCGTGCGTGAGATTGCACGCCGTCGCGACTCAGCACGCCTCGCCGAGCGCTACGCGCGTACGTGCGCCGAGAACCCTGTGACGCCCGGCGTCGCGATCTTCGAGAGCTACTCGGGTCGCAGCTACGCATGCAGCCCTCGCGCCCTGTGCGAAGCGATGCGCACGCACGAGTCCACACGCGGCTACGAGCTCATCTACGCGCTCGCGCGCCCCGTCGTGGCTGCGCTCAACGAGCGTGGCGGCTTCGACGTGCGCGGCCTGCGCGCGAACGACACCGGCGACGGCGTGGATCTCGACGCGCTCTTCAGCGCCGAGGACCTCGAGGCACTGGCCGCCATCCGCATCGTCGTGCGCCGCTCGCAGGAGTACTTCCGCGACTACGCGCGCGCGTCGCTGTGGGTCTCGAACAACCGCATTCCCCCGCATCTCATCCCCCGCGAGGGTCAGACGTACATCCAGACGTGGCACGGTACGCCACTGAAGCGCCTCGGCTTCGACATCGAGACCAAGGGCTGGGCGAACCCGATGTTCACCAAGCGGGAGTGGCACGAGGCCTACGGCCTTGAGGGCGAGCGCTTCAGCTACCTGCTCGCAGCCTCGCCCTTCGCGGCCAAGGCGCTCGGCTCGACGTTCAACCTGCCCAAGATCGGGCGCACGGACGCCGTCATCGAACTCGGCTACCCGCGCAACGACTACCTGAGCACCTTCACCGCCGAGCAGGCCGCAGCGACCCGCGCCCGCATGGGCATCCCCGAGGGCAATCGCGTCGTGCTCTACGCCCCCACCTGGCGCGAGGACCAGTACTCCACGAGCGAGGGCTGGACCTACGAGCCGGCGGTCGACTTCGAGCGGTTGCTCTCCGACCTCGGCGACGGCTACACGGTGCTCTTCCGCGCACACTGCCTCATCGCGAGCTCGTTCGACTTCGCCCGCTACGGCGATTCGGTCGTCGATGCCTCCAAGGTCACTGACATCAACCAGCTGTACGCCATCGCCGACGTGCTCGTCACCGACTACTCGAGCGTGTTCTTCGACTACTCGAACCTGCGTCGCCCGGTCGTCTTCTACATGTACGACCTCGACACCTACGCCAACGACATGCACGGCTTCTACCTCGAGCTCGACGAGCTCCCCGGTCCTGTTGTGCGAACCCAGCCCGAGCTCACTGCCGCCCTGAAGGCCGCCGAGAACCCCTCCGCCGCTGAGGTCGCCCGCGTCCGCGCGTTCGCCGAGACCTACGCGCCGCTTGATGACGGTCACGCGAGCGAGCGCGTCATCGAGCGCTGTGTTGCCCCGCTGGTTTACCATGGGTCGGAGCCCGTTACCGCGCCCGAAAAGGAAGTCGCCGAATGAAGCGTGTTCTGACCTACGGCACGTTCGACCTGCTCCATCACGGTCACATCCGCATCCTGCAGCGCGCTAAGGCGCTCGGCGACTATCTCGTCGTGGCCGTGTCCACCGACGAGTTCAACGCCGGCAAGGGCAAGAAGGCCTTTCACGACTACGCGCTGCGCAAGGAAGTCGTTGAGTCGATCCGCTACGTCGATCTGGTGATCCCCGAGAACTCGTGGGAGCAGAAGCTCGACGACATCAAGAACTACAGCATCGACGTGGTCGTCATGGGCGACGACTGGGCCGACAGCGACAAGTTCGACTACCTCAAGGACCACTGTGAGCTGGTGTTCCTCGCCCGCACCGACGGCATCTCGACAACCGAGATCAAGGCCGACCTCGCCGGCCAGTGAAGGCGCTGTGGCTCCAGGATCGCGAGCTGTCCGTACGTGACGTCGACGTACCGGATGCCACGGCAGCCGGTGAAGCGCTCGTTCGCGTCCGCCTCTCGGGCATCTGCGGCACGGACCTGGAGCTGACCCGCGGCTACTACCCGTACACCGGCGTGCTCGGGCACGAGTTCGTCGGCGAGGTCGTCGAGTCGCCCGATTCCGAGTGGCTCGGTGCCCGCGTGGTCGCCGAGATCAACGATGCCTGCGGCTCATGCGAAACCTGCCGAGCAGGTCGCCTCACGCACTGTGAGACCCGCAGCGTGCTCGGTATCGTGAACCGCAACGGCGCGCATGCCGAGTTCGTGAGCGTCCCCCTCGGCTGCCTCCATCGCGTGCCCGCGACGGTGAGCGACGACGCCGCCGTCTTCACCGAGCCGCTCGCCGCAGCGCTCGAGATCCTCGAGCAGGTCCACATCGCGCCCACCGATCGCGTGCTGCTGCTGGGCGCCGGTCGCTTGGGCCAGCTAGTCGCGCAGGTCATTGCGCTCACGGGCGCCCGGCTCCAAGTCGTTGCGCGCCACACCATCCAACGAGCACTACTCACCAAGCGTGGCATCACCGCCATCGCCGAGGACACCGTCGTCGAGCGTGGCTACGACGTCGTCGTCGAAGCCACGGGCTCCCCCGACGGTCTGGCGCTTGCGAGGCGCGCGGTGCGGCCACGAGGGACGCTGGTGCTCAAGTCCACGTACGCGGGTGAGGTCACGCTCGACCTCTCGGCGTTTGTCGTCGACGAGATCACCGTGGTCGGCTCCCGCTGCGGCCCGTTCGCGCCCGCGCTACGCCTGCTCGAGCGTGGCGACGTCGACCCCACCGTACTCATCGCCGAGCGGTTCGCTCTGGCAGACGGTGTCGCCGCCATGGCGCATGCCGCTGAGCGCGGTGTCATGAAGGTCCTGCTCGAGCCGTAGTGACGACCACCCTTGTGCTCCGCCTCGCCGGTGGCATGTCCTCTCCTATTCGGATACAGTATGCGCAGTATTCGTTGTCGTGATTTCGCAGGAGTACAGGATGCCGCTTCGGGGACGTCGGATAGTGGTCGTCGCGCACTGCGTTCTCAATTCGAATTCGAAGGTTGACGGTCTCGCGAACTACGCGGGCGCGATCCGCAGCACCGTAGCGCCCCTTGTCGAGAGTGGTGTCGGAATCGTCCAGCTCCCCTGCCCGGAGGCGACCTTCCTCGGGATGAAGCGCTGGGGCATGACGTACGAGCAGTACGACACGCCTGCCTACCGGAGGCACTGTCGACGAATCCTGGCGCCGGTCATCCATGAACTCGTCGCGTTCGACTCGGCCGGCTACTCGCTTGAGAGCGTGATCGGCATCGACAACAGTCCGAGCTGCGGCGTCAACCTCACATGCCGCGGCTACACGGGTGGAGAGATCGAGACCGTACCGACGAGCACGAAGTCGCCGGGGCGCGGGGTGTTCATCGAGGAGCTGCAGGCACTACTTGCCGCACGCTCCCTGGCCATCGACTTTCAGGCGGTCGACGAGGATGAGCCCGAAGCCTGACCACGGGGGAAGTCAGGCCGCAGCCGCGGCCTACGCCGAATTGAAGGGAGTCATGCACATGAGGGGTTCGGGACAGAGGTATCTGCTGCTTGCGGGCGTGATCGCGCTCCTGGCGACCGTCCTAGCGCTGGGTGGGTGTGCGAAGCCAGCAGCGACTCCGGAAGCGAAGGCGCCGGAGGCGTCATCGACGCCAGCAGCGAGCGACCCGTCGCTCGCCGACATCCAGTCCAAGGGCGTGCTCATCATCGGCACGGCGCCGTTCTACGCACCGTTCGAGTCGACGAACGAGAAGACCAAAGCGATCGAAGGCTTCGACGTCGACATGATGAACGCCATCGCGACGAAGATGGGCGTGAAGGCCGAGTTCAAGCCGGCCGACTGGCAGGCGCTGCTCGGCGGTCTTGAGAAGGGCGACTACGACGTCATCGTGAGCGCCATGTCCAAGAAGGAAGCGGCCGGCAACAACGTCGACTTCTCGGAGGTCTACTACCTGCTGCCCGACGTCATCATCGTCAAGAAGGGCAACCCCAAGGGCATCACCGGGGAGGCCGACCTCTCGGGCAAGATCGTGGGCGTGCAGCTCGGGAGCGGATCCGAGCAGCTCGCAGACGAACTCAAGGGCAAGCTCGGCTTCAAGAGCCTCAAGAAGTACAAGCTCACGCAGGATGCGATGAACGACCTGAAGGTCGGGCGCATCGACGCGGTCATCGCGGGCCAGGCGTTCGCCGTGGAGCAGAGCAAGGTCGACCCGAGCTTCGAGCTCGTTGGTGAGCCGCTCACTACCGCTGAGATCGTCGGCGTGTTCCCCAAGGGCAACGCGAGCGCGATCGAGGCGTTCAACAAGGCGTTGGCCGACATCAAGGCCGACGGCACCTACGACGCGCTCATCGCGAAGTGGCTGACCGTCAAGCAGTAGGTATCCAGCACTAATGTGCACATCGGGGCGGCTCCACAGTGGGGTCGCCCCGAATGCGTTTGAGGAGAACCGGATGAACGTGGTGCAGTGGCAGATCATCGGCGACTGGGCGCCCGAGTTGGCCGCAGCGGCCCTGGTGACGCTTGAGATCAGCGCAGCGTCGTTCGTCGTTGCGCTCGTGATCGGCGTCGTCACGGGCGCGGTTCGCTCCCGCGGCGGGTGGCTCTCTGCGCCCGTCACCGCCTACGTCGAGTTCTTCCGCGGCACACCCCTGCTCGTGCAGCTCTTCTTCATCTACTACGGGCTCGCGCAGGTCGGGCTGGTGTTGGAGGCAAACGTCGCGGCAGTGTTGGGACTCGGACTCAACGGCGGCGCCTACATCTCCGAGATCATCCGAGGCTCACTGCTTGGAATCGATCAGGGGCAGTACGACGCATCCCACGCCCTGGGCCTTGGCTGGTTCAAGACGCTGCGATGGGTGGTCATGCCTCAGGCACTGCGCATCGCGCTGCCGCCACTGGTGAACTCGTTCTCATCACTCCTCAAGGAGAGTTCGCTCGTGTCGCTTCTGGCGATCACCGAGATCATGAACGTAGCCAACCAGATCTACTCGCGTACCTTCCGGGCCTTCGAGATCTTCGCGGTTGTCGCGGTCATGTACTTCGTGATGACCTACGCGTTCTCGTTGCTGGCGAAGAGGCTTGAGACCCGGCTGAACTTCCGCGGAGCCGTCTGACCCCAAGCACACCAGCACCCGCCCCTCGAATCGAGAGACGGGCGCTGGGAGATCGCTTGAGTCGTGCGGTCGGTCCCTACGCGAAGATGCCGTCTCCGCCCACGCTGTCGAAGCGAGCCTGGAAGAAGCGCAGGTACTCCGGCTCGTAGTTGAAGGCCAGCCCTCGCACCTTGGCGGAGTGGTCCATGACCTCCATGACGCTCTCGGCGGTCACGTCCATGTGCGCCTGCGTGTAGACACGGCGCGGAATCGTGAGGCGCACGAGCTCGAGCTTGGGGTAGCGGTTCTCGCCGGTCTTCGCATCTCGACCCGCCGAGACGGCGCCGCGCTCCATCGCGCGGATGCCCGACTCGACGTAGAGCGCGGCAGCAAGCGCCTGCGCCGGGAACTGGTCACGCGGGATGTGCGGCAGCATCGCGATGGCGTCGAGGAAGATCGCGTGACCGCCGATGGGTCGCACGATCGGCACGCCGGCCTCGATCAGCTTCTCGCCGAGGTACTCGACCTGACCGATACGCGAACGCATGTGGTCGTCTTGCACCGACTCCTCGATGCCGATCGCCATCGCCTGCATATCGCGCCCGGCCATACCACCGTAGGTGTGCAGCCCCTCGTACACGACTACGAGGTTCTGCGCCTGCTCGGCGATCTTCTTGTCGTTGACAGCGAGCCATCCGCCGATGTTAACGAGTGAGTCCTTCTTGCCGGACATGGTGGCGCCGTCGGAGACGTCACAGATCTCGCGCAGGATCTGGGCGACGCTCTTGTCGGCGTAGCCCTCCTCGCGCTGCTGGATGAAGTAGGCGTTCTCGACGGCGCGGGTGGCGTCGAGGATGACGGTGATGCCCTGCTCACGGCAGTAGCCGCTCACTTCGCGCAGGTTCGCCATCGAGACAGGCTGGCCTCCGGCGAGGTTCACGGTCACGCCGATGGTGATGTAGGGGATGCGGTCCGCGCCTACCTCGGCGACGAGCGCGCGCACCTTGTCCAGGTCGATGTTGCCCTTGAAGGGGTGCTCGGAGGCCGGATCGTGCGCCTCGTCGATGATGACGTCGCGGAAGGTGCCGCCCGCGAGCTCCTGGTGAAGACGCGTGGTCGTGAAGTACATGTTGCCGGGGACGTAGTCGCCGTCCTTGATGAGAATCTGCGACAGGATGTTCTCGGCGCCGCGGCCCTGGTGAGTGGGGATCAAGTGCTCGTAGCCGTAGTACTTCTGTACCGCGGCCTCGAGCGCATAGAAGTTCGCTGAGCCGGCGTACGCCTCGTCGCCGAGCATCATGCCGGCCCACTGGCGATCCGACATCGCGCTGGTGCCTGAGTCGGTGAGCAGATCGATGTAGCAGTCCTCGGACCTGAGCAGGAACGTGTTGTAGCCGGCCTCGCGGATCGCCACCTCGCGCTGCTCACGGGTGGTCATCTTGATGGGCTCGACGACCTTGATCTTCCAGGGCTCGGCCCAGCTTGTGCGTCGTGTCATGGCGTATCAGTCCCTCTCATCCGGTGCGGTGTGCGCCCACGTAATGGGTCGCGCACCCGTAGTCGCGGTACACCCCGCATTGTTCCGCGCACGCCGCCGCCGATAAAGGGGCTACCGTAGGTAGAACTTGCCAATTGCCACGGAATCCATTTCGTAAACAACCTCTTGCTTATGAATCTGTATCTCGTACACGATTTCACCAACTGTCTTGCGTTGCAGGGGTCCCTGCGAAGTTCACCCCCTCCGCTTCGCACGTTCACTGCGAATTCACCCGCCGAGACCAGTGTGGGGTTGCGCGCAACATCAGCAACTCGACTCTGAAGGAGGCACTTCCTCATGAACATGAAGCGAATGACCGCCGCGGTCGCCGGAGCACTCGTAGCCGGACTCGTCCTCGGCACCGCCGTCTCGGGTTACGCCGCGACGACCGGCCAGAGCGGCACGGCATCGACCGTCGCCGCAGCGTGTGGCACCGCCGGACTCCGCCTTGGTGGCGCGGTCCGTGACGGTGGCGGACGCCTGCTCGACGTGGTTTCCAAGCTGACCGGCATGTCGACCGCCGAGGTCACCGCCGAGCGTGCCGCCGGCAAGACCTTCACGCAGATCGCTGCGGCCAAGAACGTCGACTCCTCGGCCGTCATCGCCGAGGCGCTCAAGGTCCGCGAGTCGCTTCTCGCCGAGAAGGTCGCGGCCGGTACGATCACCCAGGCTCAGGCCGATACGGCCCTCGAGAACATGAAGGCCCGCGTCACCTCGCGCGTCGACACCGTCAACGCTGACTGCGACGGAACCGGCTCCGGTTCCGGTGGCGGCTCGGGCGCTGGCAAGGGTGGCGGCAACGGTGGCGGCGGTCGCGGTAACGGTGCTGGCGGCGGTCGCGGCGCTGGTGGCGGCGACGGTACGGGTACCTGCACCGTCCAGTAGATTGTCTCTTGCACACGTGAGCGGGCGCCGAAGCGGCGCCCGTGGGGGAGCAGCGCTCCCGGGGGAGGTCAGTCCCTCCGGGCCGACCGATCGCTGGCCGACGCGGTCGGGCTTCGACAAGTTCTACGGGTTCTTCGGCGGCGAGACC